>DAMDNS010000215.1:0-5204 GCA_032083605.1 Ureibacillus sp. | reverse complement strand
TAGATATATAATATGATAAAATTAGATAAACTATTTAGCTTACTAAATCGAAAATAAGCAAAAATAGATTATTTATGTTTATTTCAAAACTTATTCATTCCTGTACACACGCCCGCCAAGCGGAAAGGAATAATAGTAATGACAATAAATAAACATGCAAAAGAACCTGAAATTTATCACTATTTCACTAATAAAGGCGAAAAATTGTGGATGTACCGACATAAATACTATGACAACATGGGTAAACGAAAAGAGAAGAAAAAAAGTGGGTTTAAAACAGACAAAGCAGCGATTCAAGCTTTACTAGAAGTAAAAGCTCAAACGCTGCGCGGACAAACAAAACAAGTAGAATACGAAAATATAACAGTTAGTCAATGGCTTGATATTTGGTATGAAACATACAAAAGTAGTTGGAAAGTTACTTCGCGTAAACAACGAGAAATCGCCATTAGACTTCAAATGAAGCCACTTCTAGGCAAATACAAACTGCAAAAATTAGATAAAACTACTTATGTACGCGAATACATCAATGTACTCAAATTAAAGTATAAACCGAGTACAGTTCAACTACTTCACAGATTATTTAAAATCGCCATCAATGCAGCAGTAGATGATGAAATCTTGCAGCGTAACCGATTTACAAAAATCAATATCTATAACAAAGACGAAAACCAAAAAAATGAAAAATTAAATTATTTTACACCAGATAAATTGGTTCATTTCTTATCAACTGCAAAAAAAGCTGAAAATATCACTAATTTCACTTTTATCCTAACTGTTGCTTATACAGGGATTAGAAAAGGGGAAGCAATGGGGCTTCAGTGGAAAAATATAAACTTTAAGAATAAGACAATCACAATTGAAAGAACAAGAGATAATAAAGGCGTACGTACACCAAAAACAAATAATAGTTATAGAACAATTTTAATTGATGATCTACTCATACAACAATTAAAAACCTATCGTAAATGGTGTATGGAAACAATGCTATCATTTGGCTACCAGTGTTTTGATGAATCTTTTGTTTTTACTTCCTATCAGACTGGGGAACCGATAACCGATAATAGTGTTTTGTATGCTTTTAGACGTATTTTAAAAAAGGCAAACCTCCCTGATGTAACAATCCACGGTTTACGTCATACTCATGCCACAATTCTTTTAAATAGTGGTCAAAATGTTAAAGTTATCGCTGAACGTTTAGGAAATACACCAAAAATGATTTATGAAATTTATGGACATGTTCTTGAGGAAGCTGAATCACAATCAGTCGCATTGTTTAATCAAACATTAGAAGCAAGTGGGGCTAAAATTGGGGCTAACAATCCATAAACACCTTTTAAACTTATATATATCAAGGGTTTTAAACATTATTGAGTTCTACTCTCGTTAATCTCTTCGCCTTGCATAATGCAATGTTAAAAGCCCTAGAAACCTTGTTAAATCAAGGTTTCTGGGCTTTTTTATTTTATTTATCAATGCAGGATAATAAAAAGAACAAATTTGGGGCTTGTTGGAGGCGATTTTTAGGTCATGTGTACAGTAATAAGTATGTCCTCAATAAATTGGTAAAAAATAAATATTGAATTTCACAATAAGAAAAGGACACTCAATTAATTGAAAGGTCCTGATTAGATTTGATTGCTTGCTTACCCACTAACTATAAGCTAGTTGAAAATAAAAAGAATGCTTATTTAACCATCTCGCTCTATTGCGGAATAACGATCATCTTCTACTAGCTGGTTATTTCAGATTAGCACCCCAATCTAATAATAGACGGAAAAATTCCGCTTAATTAAAAAATAATATAAAAAATAGCTTAAATAGCCGGCGAATTTCCGCCTATCGACTCGAAAAACGTGAAAATTGAGGATTTTTCTTTGCATAGTCGGAAAGTTTCCCTTTATTTACCCAGAAAAGAGCTCCATTCGGCATATAACCGGAAAATCTCCGTTAATTTCACTTTCGCTAGTTACTTAATTTGGACCCGGAATACAGTTATTAAAAAGGACCATTCTTCATTGAATGTAGCCCTCGATTTACCTATTAAATATTCCTATACTCGCCCGCCAACTGTAAAGGAATGATAGTTATGTACCGCCTGAAACACTATGACAAATAAGGGTAAACGCAAAGAGTAGAAAAAAGTGGGTTTTATCGTTGCCCGGATAGTTTGCTCTTCTTTCAATAAATAAAACCCCGAATAGCCACCTTCCTTTATGGAAGTTCACTATTCGGGGTCAGTTTAGAAGTCCTAAACACTTCTATACTGATTAATTTACTTAGTTATTTTCGTTGTTGTTGTTGTTTTGGTTGTTGTTATTACGGTTGTTTCGTTGGTTGTTGTTGTTATTATTGTTGTTTTCAAAGTTTAACTCTTCAGCAAACTCTGCACGGTTGTTGTTTTCAGCTTGATTGTTGTTGCGGTTGTTTCGTTGGTTGTTGTTGTTGTTGTTGTTGTTGTTTTGTGCCATGTCTCTCACCTCCACCATGATATTATGTGAAAGCTTTATTTTTTTATACGGACAAATTAAAAAAACGTCCCAGTTCATTTGAACTAGGACGCATTTGTTAACTGAATTTTACCATATGATATTTTTTCTTGCCGCGTCGAACGATTGCAAATGCATCCTCTAAACGATCTTTCCCATCCACAATATAGTCCAGGTCTGTTACTTTCTCACCGTTTATTGAAATTGCACCGTTTGTTACATCTTCACGCGCTTGACGTTTAGAAGAGGATATACCGCCTTCTACGATTAAGTCCACAATATTTTTATCCTCTTTAGCTAATTCTACAGAAGGCACTCCAGCAAAGGCTACTTTCATCTCTTCTACAGATAAAGCTTTTAAATCGCCGGAAAAGAGTGCAGCAGTGATTTTTTCAGCTTGCTCCAGGCCTGCATCGCCATGAATTAGTTTTGTCATTTCTGCTGCCAGTGTTTTTTGGGCTTTGCGTAAATGAGGTTCTTCTTGTACGGCAACTTCTAATGCTTCAATTTCTTCACGTGATAAAAACGTGAAGATTTTTAAATATTTAATAACATCCGAATCAGCAGTATTTACCCAGAATTGATAGAACTCATATGGAGAAGTTTTTTCGGCATCCAGCCATACCGAACCTCCAGCAGTTTTGCCAAACTTCGTTCCATCTGCTTTTGTTACTAATGGAATAGTGATTCCGAAGGCATTTGTTTCTTCCTCATGTGTTTTACGGATGACTTCAAGACCCGTAGTAATATTCCCCCATTGGTCTGAACCACCAACCTGGATTTTTACATTATAATTATCGTACAGGTAGTTAAAATCGAGCCCTTGAATAATGGTATACGTGAACTCAGTAAAGGAAATTCCAGATTCTAAACGAGAAGCAATTGTATCTTTCGCCAATAGGTAATTAACATTTACTAATTTTCCGTAATCACGCAGGAAATCAATAACGCTTAATTTTCCTACCCAATCATAGTTGTTGACAAGCTGTGCACCATTATCATTATCACCAAATTCGAAAATACGCTCCATTTGTGATTTTAAGCCAGCAACATTATGCGCTATTTGCTCTTCAGTCAATAGATTTCGCTCAGTGGAACGACCAGATGGATCACCAATCATTCCAGTTGCGCCTCCAACTACTAATACAGGGCGATGTCCAGCTTGCTGGAATCTGCGTAACGTCAATAGTGGAACAATATGGCCGATATGCATAGAATCTGCTGTTGGGTCTACGCCTACGTATAACGACACCTTTTCCTCACTTAAAAGCTTCTCCATACCTTCAGCATCAGTTTGTTGATATAACAAGCCGCGCCATTGTAAATCTTCAATTAAAGGGTTAGTCATTTGTTATCCTCCATTTCTTCTCTTTGCATTATTTATATTTAATAATTAAAATAAACCAAATTCATTGAAACAACCTCGTGTTTAGCGCTAAATAAAAATCCTGAAAATGCAAAAAGCCCCAACACGCAAAATCTTTTGCATGCTGGGACGCTAATAAACAAATTTAACGCGGTACCACCCGGCTTGAAGAAGTCCAAAACAATACACTTCTTCCTCTCAAACGTTTTAACGCAACGTGTTCGTTCAAGCTCCAAGAACGTAATTCGTGTTTCACTATGTCTAGCTTTCACCAACCGCCAGCTCTCTAAATCAGGGAATGAAAACACTACTTCAAACTTATCATTGCTTGAAAATTATACTGATTATTCTACTCGTTTTCGTTACAATGTCAATATCTATGTTCGAACTATATCGAAATATGCTATAATAAACGAGATTTTAGGGGGTGACGTTTCGTGAAAGAATGGATGAATCGTTTAATAGTACATATACGAGAATTTAATGCAAAACTAGATAGATTAGCAACGTCAAAGCAAATGAGCAGGCTGAGGATAACAGGAAGTGTTTTTTGGAATTTAATCCTGATTTTCATCATTTTTGCCGCAACTGCTCTTGTTTTCGTAGGCGGCTTAGGACTTGGTTACTTTGCATCGCTCGTAAAAGACGATCCGCTCATGTCAAAAGCAGAAATGCGAGACCAGATTTACAATTATGAAGAGACCAGTGAAATCTACTTCGCAGGTGATATTTACATAGGAAAACTACGTACTGATTTGGAAAGAAGAGAAACTTCTATCGATAATGTTTCTCCAACACTAATTAACGCTGTGCTCGCAACTGAGGATGAGTATTTCCGTGAACATGATGGAATTGTTCCAAAAGCCGTGTTACGTGGTCTTTTACAGGACTTTACAAACTCATCTACCCAAACAGGTGGTTCGACTTTAACACAGCAATTAATTAAAAACCAAATTTTAACGAATGAAGTATCTTATGAACGAAAAGCGAGAGAAATCTTGTTAGCTATACGCTTAGAAAAGTTTATGACCAAGGAAGAAGTAATTGAAGCTTATCTAAATATTATTCCCTATGGTCGTAATGCATCTGGTAAAAATATTGCCGGAGTGGAAACGGCAGCTCGCGGGATTTTTAATGTTTCCGCATCTGAGCTAAACTTACCGCAAGCAGCCTTTATTGCGGGTATTCCACAAGCACCATTTTCACATACACCATTCACTAACAAGGGTGAAGTTAAAGATGCAGAAGGCCTAAAGCCTGGTATCGAACGTATGAAAATCGTTCTAAAACGTATGCTGACTACCGGCTATATAACACAGGAAGAATATGATCAAGCAGTTAACTATGAT
>DAMDNS010000214.1:0-5211 GCA_032083605.1 Ureibacillus sp. | reverse complement strand
TGTCTATTGACCAAGATATATGTAAATTATTAAGAGATAATAAAAATACCATATACGATGTGTACATGGTATTTATTAGTTTTCCACTAGGATGAAATAATATTCTCTAACTCATCATTAAGTTCAAGCCACTGTAATTCTAATTCGTCGTGTTCTGATTTTATTGAATCGAGCTCAGTTTGATACTTCATCACTTGCTCATGGTCCTTGAAAATTTCTGGTTCACAAAGCTTAGCTTCAAGGTTTGAAATTTGTTCGCTAAATACAGCCATTTTCTGTTCAATTTCCTCAATAGTACGGCGGATTTGTCGTTCGCGTTTTTTTGCATCCTTATCAATTTGGGAAGTGGAAGCTTTTGAAGGAGCTGCTGTGTCTGATACTTTTAAAGAGGCTTTTTCAGCTGCCGCTTTCATTTCAGCTAATTCCTCAAGCTCTTGTTTCTTTTCAAGATAGTAATCATAGTCCCCTAAATATTCGAATGAACCTGTTCCGGATAATTCCACTACTTTGGTTGCGATACGGTTAATAAAGTATCGATCGTGGGAAACAAATAATAATGTTCCAGGATAATCGATCAGCGCATTTTCTAAAACCTCTTTACTATCCAAGTCCAAATGGTTGGTCGGCTCATCGAGTACAAGTAAATTTGCTTTTTGCATCATGAGCTTCGCAAGGGCAACCCGTGCTTTTTCGCCACCGGATAATGAGCTAACAGGCTTTGTTACGTCATCACCGCTAAATAAGAAGCGTCCCAAAATTGTGCGGATATCCTTTTCATTCAATAATGGCCATTCATCCCAAAGCTCTTGAAGAACGGATTTGTTCCCTGTAAGCTTTGCTTGCTCTTGGTCATAATAGCCAATTTGGACATTTGCACCATGGCGAATATCCCCGGATTGGATAGGTAAGTCCTTAACAATTGTTTTAAGCAGCGTGGATTTCCCAACACCATTTGGCCCTACTAAGGCAATACGGTCTTCACGGAAGATGCGCATATTAATATTCTGGGAGATGGTTTTGCCTTCGTAGCCTATATTCAAATCATCCACAGACAGGACATCGTTTCCGCTTTGTCGTTCGATAGTAAAGCCGAAGTTGGCAGAACGCTCGTCGCCATCCGGTGAATCCATCCATTCTGTTCGTTCCAGAACCTTTCGACGGCTTTGAGCCATTTTCGTTGTGGAGGCACGGGCAATATTCTTCTGAATAAATGCCTCCAGTTTCGCTTTTTCATCCTGCTGGCGTTCAAACATTTTCATGTCACGTTCATAGTTTTTCGCTTTTTCATCAAGGTAAGCACTGTAGTTTCCAACGTATTTAGTCACGTGGGTTCTGGAAACCTCATAGACAATTGATACGACTTGGTCCAAGAAGTAACGGTCATGGGAAACGATTAGGATTGCACCCTCGTACCCCTTTAAATAGCCTTCCAACCAGCTTAGTGTTTCGATATCCAGATGGTTCGTAGGCTCGTCCAAGATTAATAAATCGGGCTTGCTTAGTAACAGCTTTGCTAATGCTAAACGAGTTCTTTGGCCACCGGAAAGGGATGTAATCGGTTTGTCATAATCCTCCGGGAAGAATTGCATACCATGAAGAACCGATCGAGTATCTGCTTCATATTGGTATCCGCCAGCGTCCTTAAAATCATGCTGCAATTGATCATACTCTGCCATTACACGGGCATAGTTTTCTGCATTTTCGTATACCGCGGGATCAGCCATTCGTTGTTCAAGTGAGCGCAGTTTATTTTCCTGGCTGCGTAATGAGTCGAATATTGTCATCATCTCATCCCAAATCGATAAATTGGATTCAATGCCTGCATGCTGCTCAAGATAGCCAATTTTCACGTCTTTTGGAATGATAATTTCTCCGGAATCATACGACATTTGTCCAGCTATTATTTTAAGTAAGGTAGATTTACCTGCACCGTTTCGGCCAACTAAGGCAACACGATCTCTATGTTGAACTTCTAATTTTACGCCACTAAGTATTTCATCTGTCACGAAAGATTTATATAATTGATTTACTTGCAAAACAATCATTTTTTACACCTCAGTTCTCTCTTTAGTGTAATGGATGCAGAACCCTTGCGCAATGCGGATGCTTTACTTATTTCACCATGTTTAGTAAGATGAAAACGATTTTGAATTATAATAGTTTCAGAAAGTGTATAATTGAACTTAAACAGGGAGTATTTGGGTTCCTTGGTATGGAATTTTTTTGTTTAGGGATGAGGCCTTGAATAATCACTTATATAGATGAGGTGAAAATGTCACTTTGAGAATAAGATTGGGGGATAATGTGTGAAGCAAGACATGAAAATTCCACAAGCAACAACTAAAAGACTTCCACTCTATTATCGTTTTTTGCAAAACTTCGCCAATGAAGGAAAGAGAAGAATATCTTCACAAGAATTAAGTGAAGCAATGAAAATTGATTCGGCAACGATTCGCCGGGATTTTTCTTATTTTGGTGCACTTGGCAAAAAGGGATATGGGTATGATGTGCTTTATTTGCTTGAATTTTTTAGACAAACACTTGATCAAGATGAAGGAGCCAATGTTGCGTTAATTGGTGTCGGGAACTTGGGAAACGCATTTTTAAAATACAATTTCCAAAAGAATCACAACACCAGAATTGTGGTGGCATTCGACTCAAAGGCACCACATGATGGGATGGAGGTAAATGGGATACCTGTCTATCATCCAGATCGTTTAGAGGAAATGTACCATGAGTATAATGCTGAAATGGCTATTTTAACGGTATCATCCCGTTCTGCTCAAATCATGGCCGACCGTTTGGCGGAAATTGGTGCAAAGGGGATTTTAAACTTTACGCCAGTACGGTTAAATGTACCTGATTCCATGAAGATGATGAATATCGATTTATCTGTGGAACTGGAAGCGTTAATCTATTTAATACGCAACAGTGATTGACACAAAGTATTTAAATTTATCCATTAGCAAAATGCGACAAGATACGATAGAATGTACATATAATAGAGGAGGTGGCTACAATGGTTGTGCATTTAAGTGCAATATCACCATTTGCCGTAGTTATTATTTGTGTAGTAGCCTTATTAATTTTTGGACCAAAAAAACTGCCTGAATTAGGTAGAGCGATGGGAACAACGCTTCGTGAGTTCAAAAAAGGAACTAGTGGTTTACTGGAAGATGACGACGACAAGAAAAAGAACACGAATGTCATCGAACAAAAAGATCTAGAAAAAGAAAACAAGTAAGGTTTAAGGATGTCTATTTTATGAATCCAAAAGAACTCACTCTTATTGAACATATAGAAGAATTAAGAAAACGATTATTAATTTGTGCGATTTCCTTTGTTCTTGCATTAATTGTGAGCTTTTATTTTGCAAAGCCGATTATTAAATATATTCAGTTAAGCGAACAAGCAGAGCAATTAACTTTAAACGCTTTCAATGTAGGCGACCCGCTTACTGTGTATTTGGAAGTTACATTCATTGTCGCGTTAATCATTACATCGCCGATCATTCTGTATCAGCTTTGGGCGTTTATCACTCCCGGACTGCATGAAACCGAGCGAAAAGCAACGCTAAAATATATCCCATATGCCTTTTTATTGTTCGTTGTTGGACTAGCATTTGGCTATTATATTTTATTGCCGAACGTTATGAATTTCATGATGCAATTATCTGATGATCTTGATATTCAACAAACTATCGGGATTAATGAATATTTTGGATTCCTATTTAAATTGGTTGTTCCGTTCGGAGTCATTTTCGAATTGCCTGTTGTCATGCTGTTCTTGGCAAGACTTGGGATATTAAATCCACAGCTGATGGTGAAATTCCGTAAGTATGCTTATTTTGTCTTGTTCGTAATTGCGGTATTAGTAGCGCCGCCAGATATCATTTCGTATATCATGATTTCAATTCCGCTATTTATATTATATGAAATCAGTATTATTATTGCGCGGATTGGCTTTAAAAAATATCAAGTGGCAGAAGAATTGCGAATACAGGAAGAAAAAGAAATGGAGCAAAAAATACAGGTGGAAGAATTACTAGCCGAACAACGCCGCCAAATTGAAGAAATGTCCAATAAACAATAATTTGAAAAGCCTATTTTCGAAAGAATAACTCTTTTGAAAATAGGCTTTTTTGTGATTAATTATTGAAACAAATCTGCATTCATTTGAATAATCGTCACAAAACCGTTCAGCATCATATGAGCGATGATGGAGGTAAGTAATCGACGTGTTTTGTAGTATAAAAACGCAAAGATAAACCCACTGATTGTATATAGAATGATGTGGGTAAAGTCAAAATGAATGAGCGCAAAGATGATAGAGCTAATAATTCCGGCAACCCAGAAATTTTGTGTTTGAACAATAGACCCAAAGACAACGCGTCTAAACACCAGCTCTTCAAGGATAGGCCCTAAAATGACTGTTGCAACAATCATAATCGGGGCAACCTCTGATAACTTAATAATTGCCTCAGTATTTTCGGAACCATTATCAAGCCCAAGTCCCGATTCGATTATAGCCCCAATTGTTTGCCCCAAGAATACTAGGAAAAAACCTAGGATGCCCCAGCCAATAGAAACAGGAATTGAAGCTTTTTCTCCTTTAAATACGTCCCAGAAGTTCTTATTCTTAAAGATTAAGAATATACAAACTAAGAATGCAATTGCAAAAGAGATTGTGGACCACCAGGCAGCAAGTGCAATTTCTTCATTTCCATCTTGTGAAAAAAAATGAAGGAAGAATGACTTAACAAGTGGAATAGTTAATAGGAAGCCTGATAACTGAACGGCTATGTAAGTGATTAAAACATAAAAGGCGGTTTTTTGTGTTTGAACTTTGGTAGAAGTACTCAATAGTAAAATTCCCTCTTTCTGAATCTAGTCTTAAAATTTTCTTCTTTGGATAACGTATACTTGTATATCCGAGAAAATAAGTAGCTAAACTATCACCGGTAAGTTTCAAGTTTTTACTTATAATACTCTATGCTTTTATTGTAGATGAATACGGATAGAAAACAAAATTTTTTTGTGCTTCTGACTTGCAAATGCAAAAGTAATTCATTATTATAATAATTGTGTTAGCACTCATAAGTAGAGAGTGCTAATAAGATTATATAAACTATATTTTGTAGGAGGTTGTTTCACTTGTTAAGACCATTAGGTGATCGTATCATTATCGAACTAGTTGAGGTGGAAGAAATTA
>DAMDNS010000213.1:0-5228 GCA_032083605.1 Ureibacillus sp. | reverse complement strand
ATTTTTTAATAGATCCTTTTTATTTTTGGTAACTGTTACATCTTGTAAGTAGATCATTCTTTTATTCCTCCCATCTTTTCTATTAATATATCATCTTAATTTTCAAACTATTTATTTTATTTTAATACTTCTTGTGCATTTCTGTATATATATTTGGATGAAATAGGTCGTTCACTTTAGACCAACTCGCTCCATTTCTTTAAAAATAGATAAAAAAATTCCCCACTTATATTAGAATAAGCAGGGAAAATCATATTATATTTACTTGCGGATTGTTTTTAATGCCGTGCTCCAAGGAATAAGCTGATCTAACATGTCATTCACCGATTGACTTTGTACATCCTTTGGTTTGAAAACAGTTCCATTTTCAAAATCTGTGAATAAAGATAACGCTGGGTGAACGCGAACGTCTGCAACCTGCAATTCACCTAAAATACCGCGCAAATGTTCAGCTGCACGCGCTCCACCAACCGAACCATAGCTCACAATACCTGCCGCTTTATTATTCCATTCATCACGCAAAAAATCTAAAGCATTTTTGAGAGCCCCTGAAATTGAGTGATTATACTCTTGTACAATGAAGACAAAACCATCACAGCCAGCAACACTTGCTGACCAATCAGCAGCACCGGAAGCGTCTCCTCCGGGTTCTCCAAGCAATGGTAATTTGTATTTTGCAAGATCCAATATTTCATACGTTGCATCCCCTCTGGCATCTGCAATACCTTTCACCCATTCCCCAACTTGCGGGCTTACTCGTCCATCACGTGTACTTCCTAAGATGATACCGATTTTTAACATTCCGTTTTCCTCCATTTTTTAAATAAAAATTCAAATCATAACCACAAAATAACATTCTGCCTATATCATCAATGAATCCGAAAAATCTGAACAAAGAATTTTGTTGGCAGTAATATTAAACATTATTACTTTTGCCAAGTTTATTATTTTTAAACTTCAATTTTAAAATCCTGTTACTCCTTCTTATAAAAAAGATCCATCTCCATTGTTCGAGATGAATCTTATACTTTAACTTTATACATGTCTTTGTAGACTCGTTTGCAATTCTTCGATCTTTTCAACAATACTTTGGAATCCCGCTATTTTAGGAACCAGGCGTTTATCTACATGATTTTTTCGTTCGGCTGCAATCGCCATCGATTCAAAAATTAACAGAAATCGCGCAAGAACGTCATCCTTTAGATGTGGGCGAGACATTATTTTACCACTTTTATCTAATAAAAAACCAAGTTCCTCTACTGCATGGATAAGTGGCCAATAATATTCGATCGCCCTTCGATCCTTCGGTATTTCACCGATTGCTGCATCAAATACAGCTTTCAAATTTCGCAGATTAGTCTCCATCTTGTTAAATTCGATGTTTTTACCGGCATTTCGATAAATTTCTTGATTCGAAAATAGCACATAAAGTACTTGCGCTTGTGTGCGGATGGTTTTTGAAACTAAATGAGGAAGCTTACTGGAAGCAGATTTCCGTCCAACAAACCAAACACCGATTAACCCAATAATTACCCCTATAAATACATCGATTAAGCGAGCCGAAGCAAAAAATGTGAAGGAATTAGCTCCAGCCGAGCCCGCCTCAGCCATAATAAGTGCCGCCGGAGTAAAGAATAGTGCGGCCAATCCATAATTTTTTACAATAAACATTTCAGTTATAAAAGTTAATAGGAAGATTAATAAAGCAATAAAATACCCAGTTGGATGAAAAATTGCCAGTATCACACTTGCCAGTATTATACCAAAAATTGTACCAAAGCTTCGCTGTATCGCACGGTGAAGTGTTGCAACTACAGTTGCCCCTGACATCACCGCAACACATGAAAGAGGTATCCAGAAGGACCGTTCAAAATCAAGCCCATAAGCGAAAATAGCAGCAAAGCTTGTGAATATCCCAAATCTTAAAGCGTTAATAAAAATAATGGAGTTTTTATCCAGCGCCCCTAATAAAATTCTTTTTGCTGAAGTTTTTGGAATTACCGCCTGTTTCAATAATGAATTAGCAGAAACCTTTAAGCTATCCTTCGCAGCGTTTAGCTCGATAAAAACTTGAACAATTTTTTCATCCAGCTCATTTGGATGCGGTAATTTTGTAGAAGCAGCCAAGTCATACATCATTTTTGAATCTATAATTTTTGCTAGCATGCGTAAAGAGTCCACCACTTCATTCGGTATTGAAACTCGACTTTCAGAAAACTTTTGCTCCAGTGAATATAGATAGATGTTATTGGCATAATTATTCAATACAAAAAGATGTTTCGATAAATTCGTTTTTCTCCATGATATATAGCCTGATGAAATTGTGTCGTTTGCTTCTTTTAAGGTTGCGATTACCATATGCTTGGCATCATTTTCCCGTTTAGTTCCGATTGCTTCAAAGTAATTAGCCAACTCTAGATAGCTTCTTTTTACTATATTTTTTTCTGGACCATGGGGGTTGAATAACCAGCCGCCCATGGCGATGATCCAGGACAAAGCTCCCCCCAATAGGGCTAACCCTGTTCGAGTAAACGCCTCCTCCAGAGATACTACCGGCATTCCATTTACCATCGCAAAAATTAGAACCAAAAATATAGCAGATGGTCCGACTAGTTTAAAAGCACCAAATACATATATTCCCAGAGCTCCTATCACTCCCATCATAATCGCCGAGATAATGGGATAAGGTGCCAAGATGGTACCTAATAAAACAGAGACAGCTATTGCAAGAACACACCATGCAAGTTTCTTGGCCAATTGTACATAAGGAATCGGAAAAACATATAGATAGGTAAAGCCTCCTAAGCCTGCAATTAAACCATATTCCAAACTCCCAAATAACAAGCCTATTGCAATAGGAAGCCCCGCTGCAATGCCAGCTAAAAAAGCTTTCAACCAGGGAAACGGTTTTTTATTTAAGATTAAAGCTTGTCTAAAAATTGATTGTGTCTTTCCTGCTGTTCCCCCCATAGCTTTCTCTCCTCTTATATCTACTTACTTAAAATCTAGAGTCCCCTATTTTCAACTATGTATTTATGGTTGTATTTCAAAATCTTAAAGCGGCAAACAAAAATCGCTCGGTTCCTTTTGTAAAAGAACAGAACGATTCTTAATATGAATAATTATAACACAGTTTTCTAGCTGCCATTTGGATATTGTATACAATTAGAAAAATAGAATATAAGTCATCCTTTTCATGTTAAGATATAGAAAATGGAGGTGTATTTATGGATAAAGAAACAACCATTTTTTATCAATTACTTTTATATAATCAATGGAAGGTCTATCTCGCAGCAACCGAAAAAGGTCTTTGCTATCTAGGTACTGAGCACTCAACGGTTGAAGATCTGAAAAAAATATGCGAAAAACAATTTCCAAAATGCAATCTGATAGAGGCACAACATGAATTAACATTATATAAAGAGCAGTTGATTGAGTATTTTGAAGGCGTACGAACTGAATTTACGTTTAATTTTGATGTTCGTGGAACAGTTTTTCAAATGAATGTTTGGAATGCACTCAGTCAGATCCCTTATGGTGCCTCATATTGTTATGCTGATATTGCAAGCCAAATCGGGAATCCTAAAGCAGTTCGAGCTGTTGGAACAGCAATCGGCTCCAACCCGATAGCAATTGCTATCCCCTGCCATCGAGTTTTAGGTAAAAACGGTTCCTTGACAGGCTTTAGCGGCGGCTTGGATGTGAAGGAAAAGCTTTTAACACTTGAGAAAATTCCTTTTAAATGATGTATTTATGATAAAAAGAGGCTGGAAACTATAATAAGAATTTGATACTTTCTAAATTGATTGCAGTGGAGGGTCGAGTGTAGCTGTTCACTGCGTCTTTCGCTACAGAGCGGAGCTTCCTGCGGGAATAGCACGACGCCTGAGACTACAGTCAGGGGCATGCCCTGGATGCGCGTACCCGAAACGGAAATCAATTTTTGGCTACAACAAAAAGACACCATTTCTACTCGAGAAATGGTGTTTTGGGTTTTGTCCCAGCCTCATCGAATTATTCGATAATATAGCCGTTTTCATCTGTTTTTTGAAGAGGGATATCCGTCTTCGGTTTTCGAACAAAGCACATGATAGCCGCAATGATTAATAAGATGCCTGGTAACGAAATAATCCCTGATAAAACAGCTGCAATAATGAAAAGAATTCCTGCAAATTTTGCATTTTTACTTACTTTTATAGTGCCAATGATACCTAGTACAATTGCAATAACAGCAATTACGACAAATAACCATCCTACTCCGCTAATAAAAGAAAAAATATCATCTAGTAAAGGCATGATTTCTGCTATTTCCGCTTCAGTAAATCCACTGGCATAAAATTGACTTTCGAGTTCACTTTGCATAACCGGATCGGTCATTTGTGTATCAATCACCATTTTGCTGCCTATCAGCATCAAAATTAAGAAGCCCACTCCAAGTACGTTTAAAATCGTTGCAATAATACCTAAAACTTTTTCTCCAGTTCTCTTCACTTTTTATCCTCCCTAAAGTACCTATTCACACTCGCTACAGCCTCTTCTACAGTGCTGACAATGACACCATTTCTCTTGATTAATCCCATGACAAATAAATTACGATAGATAAACTGATTTTCAGTACTATCTTCGATCAATGCGTTAATTTTATGTTGATTGTCTCTTCCAAGCTGACGAACATCTGAAAATAGTGCAATAATTGGGCGATTATAAGTTGAAAATACACCGATTTCCGCTGCAACCCCGGAGTCAATTTCGATCCCATCTATTACAGCAATTAATACATCACTTTTCTCCAGCATCTCCATGTCTGCCTGAGCTATTGCTAAACTGTCTGCAAAAGCTTGCTTATCATTTATTGCATCATTTTCCTGAGGAACATATAACTCGATTTCTGGTAGTACTTTTCGAATTTCCTTAGCAAGTAATTCGTTTACCAATCGATCTCCTATCGAAAATAATCCATTTGCCAAGTATGCCTTCATATTATTACCGCCCTTAATGTATGTATTTCAGTATTTAAATATAACTACATGATCCAGCCGAGTGAAAAAGCCAGAATCCCACCGATTAAATTTACGCCTATAAAAATAATTGCTACATTCCATTTTTTAGCCTCTATTAGTTTGACAATATCAAATGCAAAAGTTGAAAACGTAGTAAATGCCCCTAAAACCCCAACGGTTACAAAAGCTGCCACAGTACTTGAATCAATTGCATTTTGACTTGCAATT
>DAMDNS010000212.1:0-5239 GCA_032083605.1 Ureibacillus sp. | reverse complement strand
TTACCACCACAAAAATAAGCCCCGAAACTTATAAAGTGTATATAATGAAAAATAACGGTAATTCATATCGATTAGGAGGATACAAACATGCGCACAACTTTCATGGCTAAAGGTCAAGAAGTAGAACGTAAATGGTTAGTAGTTGACGCAGAAGGCCAAACGTTAGGTCGTTTAGCTTCTGAAGTAGCTGCTATCTTACGCGGTAAACATAAACCAACATTCACACCAAACGTAGATACAGGTGACTTTGTTATCGTAATCAACGCTGACAAAATTCACTTAACAGGTAACAAATTAGAAGGTAAAATCTACTACCGTCACACTCAATTTGCTGGTGGTTTAAAAACACGTACAGCTGGCGAAATGAAAGATAAGTACCCAACACAAATGATCGAATTAGCAGTTAAAGGGATGCTTCCTAAAAACTCTTTAGGACGTAAAATGTTCGGTAAACTTAACGTTTACGCTGGAGCAGAACATCCACATGCAGCACAAAAACCAGAAAGCTATACGCTTCGCGGATAATTATTAAGAGGAGGATATACACTTGGCACAAGTTCAATATATCGGCACAGGTCGCCGTAAAAGCTCAGTAGCTCGCGTACGTTTAGTACCAGGCGAAGGTAAAATTGTTATCAACAACCGTAGCATCGAAGAGTACTTACCATTCGAAACTTTACACTTAATCATCAACCAACCATTAGAAGCAACTCAAACTAAAGGTAGCTATGATGTATTTGTAAACGTAAACGGTGGTGGATTCACAGGTCAAGCTGGAGCAATCCGTCACGGTATCGCTCGTGCATTATTATCAGTTGACCCAGATTTCCGTCCAGCACTTAAATCTGCAGGTTTACTAACTCGTGACCCACGTATGAAAGAACGTAAAAAATACGGTCTTAAAGGTGCTCGTCGTGCGCCTCAATTCTCAAAACGTTAATTTTGGGATTATATCAAGACTCTCAAAGCATTTGCTTTGGGGGTCTTTTTTTTGTACAGAAATAATTTGACTTCATCTTCAAACAGGAATAATATCTAATAGTGTTAGATAAATAGAGGAGGAGAACACGATTTACAAAGAGCTGGCAAATGAACTGTTCAATACGATGAAAAAAATCATGCATAAGCCCTTTCAGAAAAAGGTAGGGGATATAACGCAAGGTGAGAGACGAATTTTAGGCTATCTTACATCTGAAAGAGATGGACTCACAGCTGGCGAACTTAGTAAAAAACTTAACTTTAGCACTCCTCGTGTTGCTTCAGTTTTAAAAAGTTTAGAGAAAAAAGAGTTTATTGAACGGGTTCGTGATTCAAAAGATAAACGTGTGGTTGTTGTACATATTACCGAGATAGGGAAAAGCTTTGTATTAGAAGAGCATGACAAGGCGATGGAGATGCTTGAAGAGCTTCTCGAAAATCTCGGAGAAAAAGATACAAAGGAATTAATCAGAATTCTGACCCGTATTGCCGAAATCACAAACAAGAGTGAGGAAAATAAAGGGGATTAAATGATGCTTAAAATCTTAAAATATCTAGAGAAAAAAGATTGGCTTCTCATATTGGGCAGTTTGATATTCATCGTAATCCAGGTTTGGCTTGATTTAAAGCTACCTGATTATATGTATGAAATCACGATCCTAGTCCAAACAGAAGGAAGTCAGATGAGTGATATTTTGGTCCAAGGGGGCTATATGCTTTTATGTGCTGTAGGGAGTATGGCAACTGCGATTGTCGTTGGGTACTTTGCCGCTAAAGTAGCAGCTGGATTTTCAGTTCGTTTGCGTGCAAAGGTTTTTGAGAAGACAATGTCCTTTTCCATGGAAGAGATTAATGGCTTCTCTACTGCCAGTCTTATTACACGTTCTACAAATGATATTATGCAGATTCAATTATTAATTGCGATGGGTCTTCAGGCAATCGTTAAGGCACCTATATTAGCAGTTTGGGCAATCGCAAAAATTATGGGAAAAAGCTGGCAATGGACAGCGGCAACAGGAATTGCAGTCGTATTCTTGATTTTATTATTATCGATGGTCATTTTTATTGCAATGCCGAAATTCAAGATTATTCAAGGCTTAACGGATAACTTAAATCGAGTAACACGAGAAAATTTAACCGGAATTCGAGTTGTGCGTGCATACAATGCAGAGGATTACCAGGAAGCAAAATTTGAAAAGGCAAACGAGGACTTAACGAAAACGAATTTATTCACGACTCGATTGATGGCTCTGATGCAGCCGAGCATGGGGTTAATCATGTCGGGCATTAGCTTATCCATCTATTGGATTGGAGCCTATCTCATTTACAACGCCTCCATGGTCGATCGATTGTCATTATTTTCTGACATGGTTGTATTCTCTTCTTATGCAATGCAAGTCATTATGGCATTTATGCTTCTCTCAATTGTGTTCTTTATGCTGCCAAGAGCAACCGTTTCAGCAAAGCGGATAAATGAAGTGCTGGATACACATGCAACCATCCTTGATGGGAACATAACGGAAGGGAAAAAAGGACAAATAGGAGAAGTTGAGTTTAAAAATGTCAGCTTTAAATATCCGGATGCAGCAGATTATATTTTGCAAAACATTAGCTTTAAGGCAGCTACGGGCGAAACAGTCGCCTTTATTGGATCGACGGGGAGCGGGAAGAGTACATTAATCAATCTAATTCCACGATTCTATGATGCTACTGAAGGGCAAGTATTGATTGATGGAGTAGATGTTAAGGACTATACCCAAGAAGCTTTGCATAATAAGCTGGGCTATGTATCTCAAAAAGCGATTCTATTCAGCGGCACCGTTACGTCAAACGTTTCATATGGGAACAATGGCTTAAATGCGCCGGATGAGGGCATTGTAAAGAAAGCGATTGAAATTGCCCAAGGTAAGGAATTTGTAGAAAAAATGGAAGGTCAATACGAAGCAAGCATTGCCCAAGGCGGTACAAATATCTCCGGAGGGCAAAAACAGCGGCTCTCGATCGCACGCGCTATTGCAAGGATGCCGGAAATTTATTTATTTGATGACTCATTTTCTGCACTTGATTATAAGACAGACCGAGTTTTACGCTCGGCGCTCAAAAAAGAAATCAAAAATGCTACGACACTAATTGTTGCGCAGCGGATTGGAACGATTAAAGACGCGGATCGGATTATTGTACTGGATCAAGGGAAAGTGGCAGGAATGGGTACGCATGAAGAATTAATGCAGAACTGTAGTGTATATCAAGAAATTGCTTATTCTCAACTAACGAAGGAGGAACTTGAAGTTGACAAATAAAGATGATGTAAAAGACCAAAAGATGCCTCCTAAGAAATCACGAAAAAAGGCAAAACCGATGGGTGCACCTGGAGCGAAGCCTAAAGATTTTAAAAAGACGATGAAACAGTTAATCGACTATTGCAAGAAGTATTTGGCGATTATTATTTTAGCTTTAGTCCTCGGAATGACAGGAGCGATTTTTAATATTGTAGGTCCAGAATTCCTTAGCCGAATGACCGATTTAATCGGAGAAGGATTAATGGCACAGATTGATCTTGATGCGATTGTCCACTTAGCTGTTATTCTTGCTATCCTGTATGGCTTGGGATTTATCTTTAACTATGTACAAGGTTTTATAATGGCGACGATCAGCCAAAGAGTAACGAAACGATTAAGAACAGATATTTCGACGAAAATCAATCGCCTGCCATTAAAATATTTTGATAAATCGAGCTATGGGGATATTCTTAGTCGTGTCACGAACGATATTGATTTAATTGCTCAAACGATGAATCAAAGTTTAGGGATGCTCGTTACATCCTTAACGATGTTCCTGGGTTCACTGGCCATGATGTTTTACACGAACTGGATCATGGCTATTTCGGCAGTGCTGTCAACGATTGTTGGTTTTGGATTTATGGCCATGATTATTTCTAAATCGCAAAAACATTTTATTCAGCAACAGCAGGAACTAGGAAAGCTCAATGGGCATATCGAAGAAACTTATTCTGGCCATAATATTGTCAAGGTATATAACGGTGAGAAGGAAGCGAAAAGCACTTTCCATGATATTAATACAAGACTATATGCTAGTGCCTGGAAATCGCAGTTTATGTCTGGTCTGATGATGCCGCTGATGATGTTTGTCGGGAATTTCGGCTATGTGGTCGTTTGTATTGTCGGAGCGGTATTGGTTCACAACGGTTCGATTTCATTTGGAGTTATTGTCGCTTATATGATTTATATTCGACTCTTCACACAGCCGCTTTCACAGCTTGCCCAAGTAGCAACGAGCTTACAATCAACAGTTGCAGCAAGTGAGCGTGTATTTGAATTCCTTGGTGAGGAAGAGCTGGAAAACGAAAGTGATAAGATGGAAAAGCTCGAAACGGCTAGAGGCGATGTAGAATTTCGTCATGTCCGATTTGGCTATAGTGAAGACAAAATGATCATTAACGATTTTTCCGCAACCGCTCAAGCAGGACAGAAGGTGGCCATTGTTGGACCTACTGGAGCTGGAAAGACGACACTAGTAAATTTACTGATGCGTTTTTATGAACTTAACGATGGGGAAATTTTGATTGATGGGGTTCCAATAAGTAAGCTAACGAGAGAAAATATTCATAATCTGTTTTGTATGGTTCTGCAAGATACATGGCTATTCGAAGGTACCATCCGTGAAAATATTAAATACTCAAAGGAATACGTTACAGATGAAGAAGTGGAAGAAGCTTGCAAGGCAGTAGGTCTGCATCATTTCATCCAAACGTTGCCGATGGGCTATGAAACGATTTTAGATGATAAAGCGAATCTATCATCTGGTCAAAAACAGCTTATTACGATTGCCCGTACAATGGTTGAAAATGCACCATTACTCATACTGGACGAGGCAACAAGCTCTGTTGATACGAGAACAGAGGTGCTGATTCAGGAAGCGATGGATAAGCTGACGATTGGAAAAACTTCTTTCGTTATTGCCCATAGACTTTCTACCATTAAAAATGCAGATTTGATCCTTGTCATGAAGGATGGAGATATTATCGAGAGTGGCAATCACGAAGAGCTACTCAAACAAAATGGTTTCTATTCAGAGCTTTATAATAGCCAATTTGAAAATGTTTCATAAGACAAATTTAAGCGGCTATCTTTCCAATATGGTTTGAAAGTCGTTCGTTTATAATCGTGTAGATAAACATAAAAAAGAGAAGCCTTTTTCTTGTAAAAAAGGTTTCTCTTTTTAGTTGATTGAAAAATTTACA
>DAMDNS010000211.1:0-5242 GCA_032083605.1 Ureibacillus sp. | reverse complement strand
GCGGCATTTCAATAAAAACCCTAGTACCTGTTTCAAAAAGTAAATTTACTGCATCATGCCAACGGACCGGATGACAGATGCTTTTTGCCAAGTCTTCCTTTACCGCATCAGCTTGCATTAATAACCTTGAAGTTATATTGCTGGAAATCGGAATTTTCGGTCTTTTCAATTCGAGTTTATCTAGCTGTATCAACAGCTCCTCACTTACTTGATTAAATAACGGACAGTGGGAAGGTGTTGATACATTTAATAATTGAGCAGATGTTGCCCCATGGGACTTCACGTAATCTACTACCTTTTCTAACCCTGCAAGAGAACCCGATAACGTAACTTGGGTTGGAGCGTTTCGATTTGAAACATATACCGGTTCATTGTCCAGAAATAGCTTATTGACGATTTCAGAGACTTGATATTCATCCAATCCCAATACAACAGCCATTCCATAACCGTCACCACAAGACTTTTCCATCAATTCCCCTCGTAAAGTGACCAGCTTCAGTGCTTCCTCGAATGTAATGACGCCCGAAGCCGTTGCAGCACCAAATGCCCCAACAGAATGACCAGCAACATAACTTGGTGTCAGTCCCTCTTTTTCAAATAGCTTATACGTACCAACTGCAGCAATTAATAAGCATTGTTGGACTGCCTTTGTTGTGGAAAGTGCTTTTTTACTATGTAGTGCTTCTATTGGTGTGTTTAATATTTCACTGCTTTCTTCTAAAATATCTTTCACAACCGGATCATTAGGTAAATCATTTAACATCCCTTCGTACTGAGAACCTTGACCTGGAAAGAGAAAAGCACTTTTCACTGTATCACTCCTCCCTAAAATAATGTTTTACTTACATTGAAGATTACGTTTTCTGTATGGTGTCGCAGCAGTTCAATGAATTCATCCATTTGGTTAAGTCTAAGATAATCATAGATTTTCCGATGCTCCTCTTTAGATTTTTCAATAGTCTCTAATTGAGAGAAATGGATACCTTGAATTCGCAGCAGCGGAAAACTAATTTTGCTATAAACCCCTTCTAAAACAGCACTTTCACTAAACTTTATAATTGTATAGTGAAATGCATAGTTTAATTGAACATATTCGAATTGATTGGTACATTTATCCATTTCTTTTAACATTCTTTTCAATTCAGTCAATAGATCTTTCTTTTTATGAGGCTCATGAATTCTTTTTGCTGATAATAATTCAATATTATTTCGGACATCAAGTAAATCTTGAATCTCTGATAATGTATATCCTTTTACGAATGCACCTTTTCTAGGGATTCTCTCAATCAATCCTTCTGTTGCCAACATATAAATCGCTTCCCTAATCGGAGATCGACTCGTGTTAAACATTTCCGCATATTCACTTTCAACAATTTTGTCTCCGGGCTTCAATTCTCCATTTAGAATTTGCTCAAGAATTTTTTCTGCGACAATTCTTGATAGTGCATTATCTAACGGATAGTTTAAAAAAAATTCCACTTATATCACTTCCTTGAGCGCTGATGATTCGACCTCATAAACGGTCGACTGTATACATAAATAATAAAACAGATTAATCAGAATTTCAATCGAAATTTACTGTTTTTTCTGTTTTGAGCAAATTTTTAGTTGATTTATATTTTTTTATATTTTATGATGTTCACAGAATACAGTCGACTGAAAATTCACTTAGTTTTACGTTTTACAACTACTTGATAAGGGGTGTTGGGGTTATGGTGATTTATGGGGTTGCTATTTTAGCGGGATGTTTTTTGGTTGGCACAGTTGTTGGGGAACTCATTGGATCATTAATGGGAATCGATTCCAATGTTGGTGGCGTAGGTATAGCCATGCTGCTTTTGATTGTTTTCGTTGACAAACTTGTAAAGTCAGGAAAAATTACGAAACCCTCATTGGATGGTTTAAGCTTCTGGAATCAAATGTATATTCCGGTCGTTATCGCGATGGCAGCTAGTCAAAATGTACTAGGTGCTTTAACAGGCGGTCCTTTAGCAATTATCGCCGGAATCGCAGTTGTAGTTATAAGCTGGGCTTGTGTTCCGCTTTTAAGTGGCAAGCACGCCCAAGAACCTTCTTTTGATAATTCAACATTAAGGGGTGAGGCAGATGCTTGATATGATTAAAGGAGTATTTGTAGACAACGGATTTATCACTGCGTTTTTAGTGGTTGGACTTACAATGTGGCTAGCCTATTTCATCTCAAATAAATTAACAAAAGGCAGAATTCACGGTTCTGCGATTGCCATTGTGATTGGACTAGTTCTGGCATATATAGGTGGCGTTGTAACTGAAGGGACTAAGGGAATCTCCGATGTTAGCTTTCTGGCAGGAATCGGCTTTTTAGGCGGAAGTATGTTACGAGATTTTGCCATTGTAGCCACTTCTTTCGGAGCAAACTTCGATGAGATAAAAAAAGCTGGTATTCGAGGAGTAGCTTCCCTCTTCATAGGGGTAATATTATCTTTTGTTGTCGGTGCGATTTTTGCAGTAATGTTTGGCTATACCGATGCTGTAAGTATTACAACGATTGGTGCGGGAGCAGCCACATATATTGTAGGACCTGTAACTGGTGCTGCTTTAGGGGCAAGTTCCGAAGTCATTGCAATCAGCATCGCCGCTGGTTTAGTAAAATCCGTGTTAGTAATGGTTGGAACACCATTTGTTGCTAAATTGATCAGGTTGAATAATCCTGTGACTGCCATGGTGTATGGTGGTTTAATGGGGACTACTTCAGGGGTAGCTGGTGGTCTAGCTGCAACTGATCCTAAATTAGTACCCTATGGGGCAGTTACAGCTACATTCTATACAGGTTTAGGATGCTTATTAGCTCCAACGATTTTATACCTATTTACCGATATGATTTTTTGATAATTAAAAGCCACATGAACGACTTAAAACCGATTTGTTACTGCAAGTGTAGCAAATCGATTTTTTTATTTCATTCGAGGTAATTATTCCTCCATTTCCGATGCTACAAATACGCAACATAAAAAGATACTACAGCTTCAATGTGCCGTAGTATCTTTTTATGTTAGTTGCTTTTAAGATAATTTGAATTGTTGTATCAAATGATTTAGTTCCATCGCTAGTTTTGCCAGCTCTTCTGAACTTACGGCTACTTCTTCCATGGAGCTGCTAGTTTGTTGCGTTGATGCTGAAGTTTGTTCAACTCCGGCTGCAGCTTCTTCCGAAATGGATGCAATTTCTTCAATGGATGAGTTCATCTCTTGACTAGTGGATTTGATGATCAATAAACTATTACTAACCGTTTGGATGTTTTCAACCATTTCTATCACGGAATCACTGATTTTCTCGAACGTCTCACCAGTTGTTTTTAACTGACTCGTCCCCTTTTCTACCTCTGAATAGCCTGTTTGCAATGCATTTGCCACTTCTGAAGAATCTGTTTGAATTCTATTAACGATTTGTGTGATGTCCGAAACCGAATTTGCTACTTGTTCGGCTAGTTTTCTAACTTCCTCCGCCACAATCGCAAAGCCGCGTCCATGTTCTCCGGCACGAGCTGCTTCTATTGCTGCATTTAGAGCCAGTAGATTTGTTTGCTCCGCTACGTCCCTGATGACCGTTACTAGTTTGGAGATTTCATTTGTTTGGTCATCCAATAGTTGAACCTTCTGAACCGAATCATGCACAATGCGATCGATATTTGCCATTTGTGAGATTGATTGCAGCATTAGCTTAGAACCGCCTTCAGTTAATTGCAATACCTCTTGTGAGGACTGATGAATTCTTTCCCCATTTTCGTTTGCTTCCTCCACTTTTTCCACATACGTTCCCATGGAAGAAGAAAGATCCGTTGCATGGCTTGCCTGTGATTCAGTGCCTGAAGCTATTTCTTCCATTGTTTTCGCTACTTGTTCGGCACCTAATTTCACTTCATTAGCAGATTGTGTAAGCTCTTCACTGTGACCAGTAATCGATTGTGATGCCTGCGCAATATTTTGAATCATCGTTTTTAGCTTCGTTTGCAAACTATTCAAGCCATTTGCTAGCTCCCCAGTTTCATCTTTAGATTTGATTTCAAGCTGGTTGCGGGTTAAATCTCCCTCTGCAATATGCTCCATCTGTTTCATCACTTTTCTAATCGGAACGGAAAGATGGTTTGCGAATAGCCAAATGATCACGATACCAGCCACCAACGTAATCCCCATCACAATTAGGTTCCATTGAAGTATTTCATTGGCAGGTTCATTAAAGTCGAGCATATATGTGCCCGCTACAACTACCCAGCCCCACTCTGGAAAAACTTTGGAATAGGTTACTTTTTCCTCTATCTGCTCTTGATTGCTTGCTAGTGGAAAATAATAATATGTAAATCCTCCGCCATTCAAACCTTTATCTATAAATTCCTGCGCATAATTTTTCCCTTTTACATCTTGTTTATCCCAGAGATTAGTCCCCTCGCTTGTAGGATGCGCAATCATGTTCCCGTCGCTATCCGAGACAAACATATAACCATTTTTGCCTAAGTCAAAGCTCTTGTTTATAGGTCTTGTATTGTCCGCTTGCAACTCACCTAGAATCGCTGTTTTCACCTTATCTTGGGCCTCATCTAATGTAATGTGACCGCTTTCAACCTGTTCGTTCAATACATGCATTAACTCGATCGTATGTTCAACACTATTTTTTAAATTTGTCTCCCCCAGTTCCCCTAAACTACTACTGCTCTTCTGGTAGCTAAATATACCCAAAATCACCATTGGAATCGTTAATAGTAGTATAGAAACCGTTAGAAGTTTTTTCTTGATCGACTGAGCAAAAATACCCTTGAAATTCATCTTCTAACATCCCCCTTATACAAATCTATCGCTCTCTGTTTCTAACCTTTTAAGTCAGTTTATTCTCTTTCACTCATTTTCCGATTATATTCTTACTAGACTAAAAATTCAATAGACTATACTAATGAATAATAATATTTTAGTTTATCTATAAAGTTATTTTCTTCAATATCATCTGGCATTATATCTAAAAGTATATGAATTGACAGCATTAAGATTGTTCTAATTTTAAGATTGCTTTGAATAGTTTCAAAATCTAAAGATTTATTATTAATTAAAGGTTTTACAACTGCAGACAGTTGAGGTGAGCTTAAAGTTAATTCTCCAAGTCCATGTAGCTTGCTTAAAGTATAAGGGGTTTGCTCTATTACAGGTAGATCTATTAATAATGGAATGTAATTATCTAATAATTTGCTGTAATTTTTAATTACTTTATTTATTTT
>DAMDNS010000210.1:0-5244 GCA_032083605.1 Ureibacillus sp. | reverse complement strand
GCATGCACACCATCATGTTGAAGGAATTGTACAGCTTCGTGGTGAAGTATTGCCTGTGGTGAATATGTTAAAGGTTTTAGGAATTCCGAATGCTGTCTTCAGCTCACAGCAAAAATATATAGTTGCTGAATTTAATAAGCAAAAGGTTGTTTTCCACGTAGATAATGTTACGCAGATCCATCGAATTTCCTGGAATGAGATTGAAAAGCCTTCAGATATGTATCAAGGCGGTTCAAGTCAGGTAATTGGGGTAATTAAACAGCAGGACTCAATGATTTTACTTTTAGACTTTGAAAAAATCATGGTGGACATCAACCCAGATTCAGGGATTAATGTAGAATCGGTTAAAAAACTAGGGAAGCGTGATCGCTCTGAAAAGAAAATTGTAATAGCAGAGGATTCACCGTTACTCCGTAAATTATTGCATGATACGATGAATGAAGCGGGCTATGTAAACCTGGAATTTTTTGAAAACGGACGCGATGCTTATGACTATCTAGAAACACTACTTCGTACAGGCAGCAATATTGAAGAGCATGTACAATTAGTAGTAACAGACATTGAGATGCCGCAAATGGATGGCCATCATTTCACAAAAAAAATAAAATCAAATCCGTCGTTAGCAAAACTGCCAGTCATTATCTTCTCGAGCTTGATTACAGAGGATCTTCGTCACAAAGGTGAAGTCGTGGGTGCCGAGGAACAAATTAGTAAGCCGGAAATTGCAGAACTAATTTTAAAAGTAGATGAATTGATTCTATAACCTTTTAGGTATCCATAAAATTATATCTTTTGTAGAAGGCTCTTCCCATGATGAATTGACTTATCATTTAGAACACGGTCGGATACCTTTTTAGGTTTTCCATGGCCGTGTTCTTTTTTCTGCGATAAGAATATATAAAAATTTCTTATCCGAATAAGCACTACTAAGGCTGCTAGTTAAAAAGCTTGGTGATTCGCCAAGTTTTCTAATCCTGTGTTTAAAGTAGAAGGGATTTATCCATTCTGAAGGGTATGGAAGGGAATCTCCTTTATGAAATTCCAGAGAGAGAAGTGATAACTATAGAAAATATGGAAAATTTAAAAACGGCTATCATAGATATCGGATCGAACACAATTCGTCTCGTACTTTATAAATATAATAGACTTGAAGGCTTAAGAGAATTCGGAAATATTAAAACTGTTGCAAGATTACGAACGTACCTGCAGCCTACTGGAGAAATGTCCGAGCATGGAATTTTACTATTAGCAGAGACATTAACTTCATTTAAAAAGATAATTGATGATTATGAAGTAACAGATATTAAAGCAACCGCAACAGCAGCCATTCGACAAGCAAAAAATAACCAGGCCATCATCAAAAGGATGCAAGATGAAACCGGCATTCTGATTGACTTATTAACCGAGGAAGAAGAAGCGTATTTTGGATTTTTAGCTGTCGCGCACTCCATGGATACGAAATCAGCAGTTACAATCGATATCGGCGGTGGTTCAACTGAAATCACCTTATATGAAGAGAAAAAGCTTCAAAAGACAATAAGTTTTCCTTTTGGTACCGTGTCATTAAAAGGAATGTTTGTTTCCGGCGAAGTTATCAGTAAAGAAGAAAAGGAATCATTGCAGCAATATGTAAGGGAGCAATTTGAAAAGCTTGATTGGATTCAAGAGGTGGGACTACCGGTCATCGGAATCGGCGGAAGTGCTCGGAATATTGCTCAAATTCATCAGCAACTTGTGGATTACCCCATTTCAGGAGTCCATCAATATGAAGTGAAAATCGATGAATTAATAAGCTTGAGTGATTACTTGGAAAAGTTGACTTTCGAACAGTTGAAACAGTTGGACGGTTTATCATCCGACCGTGCAGACATTATTGGAATTGCGCTCGAAGTATTTAAAGTGCTCATGGCTTTGGTAGGTGCGAAGGTCTTCCAAATAAGTAAAAAAGGTCTAAGAGAGGGGCTGATATATAATCGAGTCCTTCAAAGCAATGACAGTGCTTTTGATAAGTACAATGTATTTGATGCATATGCACGTAGAATCACTTTTGAATATGGTCGTTCTGAAGAAGAAGCAGCCTTCCTACGAAGGATTACTGAACAATTTTATAAGGAGTGCTGTCGTTTAGGCTTATGCCAACAAAACGAAAATCAGCTTGAAATGTTGAAAAGAGCTGCTCAAGTATTTGCAATTGGTGAATACATCGAACAGGACTCCTCGAATCAGCACACATTTTATTTACTTGCAAACCAATCGATTGCAGGTATGAATCATGTGGATCGCGTAAAATTGGCATTACTTGCTTCTTATAAAAACAAGGACTACTTCCGAAGGTTTTCAGCTCCGTTTATTACATGGATGTCTAGAGAAGAGTTTAAAACCTTAAGAGATTATGGAGCCCTACTGAAATTTATATACGCGCTAAATGTGTCAAAACGCAATATTGTAGAAACTGTTGAGTTGGAAAAAGTGGATGATGTCATTCATGTCATTATAGAGGCTCCACATCTTCCAATGGCAGAAATCTATCAATGTGACCGACAAAAAAAACATATCGAACGGTTATTTAAAAAACCTGTTCAGATTCATTTTTATAAAAAGGGTGAAAAGAGATGACTACTGAGGTTCAACCAGGCTCTTATGAAGAAAAAAATAATGAAGAGCTGATTAATTATGATTATATTTTAGAAGAAATTGCTAAACCAAAATACTATAATAATCGTGAATTGAGCTGGTTGGCGTTTAATGAACGTGTGCTGGAGGAAGCAGAAGATGCAGCGAATCCTTTGCTTGAACGATTAAAATTTTTAGCAATTTTCAGCTCGAATTTAGATGAATTTTTCATGGTTCGTGTGGCAGGGTTACAGGACCAAGTAAGGGCAGGTTTCCATAAGCCGGAAAATAAGGCAGGACTTACTCCAAAGGAACAGTTGACAAAAATTGCACAAACTACCCAGGCTCTAGTTCGCAGACAGATGGAGGTTTATCGCTATCTTGTTCACGATTTATTAGCCAAGGAAAAGGTATATGTTAGAGAATTTAAAGCATTAAACGATCATCAAAAGCAATTTGTCCATGAAATGTTCGAGGAAAAGATCTTTCCGGTTTTAACCCCAGTAGCAGTTGATGCTTATCGTCCTTTCCCGACCTTGATTGGAAGAACATTAAATTTGCTCGTTATGCTTGAAGAAAACATGTATAGTGAGCATAACGAAAAAGTAGCCATTGTACAGGTTCCATCAGTTCTCGACCGTTTTATAGAAGTGCCGAGTGAAAAGGGAGAAAAGGTATTTGTTTTGCTGGAGGATGTCATCGCTTCTAATATTGAAACGCTTTTCTTTGGATACAATGTAAAATCAACTCAAGCCTTCCGTTTAACTCGAAATGCTGATTTAACGATACACGAGGAAGGTGCGCGGGACTTGCTCGTAGAAATTGAAAAAGAGCTGAAAAAACGTAAATGGGGAGTTGGAAGCCGTCTGGAGGTTCGTGACGGTGAGATGAGTGATGAAGTGCTTGACTATTTGTTAGAAGAATTTGAGATTGAAGAATCGGATGTCTTTAAAATTGGCGGTCCCCTCGATTTAACTTTTCTATTTAGCTTTATGAAGAAAATTTCGGTTGGCCGTGAACATTTAGAATATGAGAGCTTTATACCTTTACCACCAAAAGACTTAGCATCATATGAGAATATCTTTGAGAAAGCACTGACTCAGGATCTCTTCTTCCATCACCCGTATGAATCCTTTGAACCAATAGTAGATTTTATAGCAGAAGCAGCGGTGGATCCTTCTGTATTAGCCATAAAACAAACCTTGTACCGTGTAAGTGGCAATTCCCCGATTATCAATGCGTTAAAACAAGCAGCTGAAAATGGGAAGCAGGTAACAGTGCTTGTTGAATTAAAAGCTCGTTTTGATGAAGAAAATAACGTACACTGGGCAAAAGAATTAGAGCAAGCTGGATGTCTTGTAATATATGGCATGAATAACTTGAAAACACATTCCAAAATTACGCTGGTCGTTCGCCAAAATAACGGAAAAATTGAACGTTTTGTCCACTTAGGCACAGGAAACTATAATGATGCAACGGCAAAGTTCTATACGGACATGGGGATCATCACCTCTGTAAAGGAATTCGGTATTGACGCTACTAATTTCTTTAATTATCTAAGTGGCTATACTGAAAAACCAAAGTTTAATCATCTAGTTGTGGCACCTTTTGATATTCGAGATGAATTTATTGAACTAATCGATGAAGAAATTCGTTGTCATAAAAAACACGGCAATGGATTTATTCGTGCAAAGATGAATTCCTTAACCGACAAAGATCTGATTATGAAATTCTATGAGGCCTCTATAAATGGGGTTAAAGTAGAGCTTGTCATCCGGGGGATCTGTTGCTTGCGTCCAGGAATTGCTGGAATAAGTGAAAATATTACGGTAACTAGCATCGTGGGCCGCTTCTTGGAGCATACACGAATCTACTGGTTTAACCATAACGGGGAAAATAAGATCTTTTTATCGTCTGCAGATTTAATGACACGCAATATGGTAAAGCGTGTTGAAATTTTATTCCCTTTATATTCGCATGACATCAAACAGAGAGTAATGGATATATTAAATACCCAGCTAGCTGATAATGTTAAAGCTCGTATCCAGGATGCAACAGGAAAATATCATTTTAAGGTGATAAATGATTCTGATAAGAAGATAAATTCCCAAGAACAGTTTTTACTTGAAGCCATGAGCACAGTAGTAGAAGAAGAATAATAATACTGAATAGTTATTTCAGTAAAATATTTACTCCCGTCTAGAATTGGGCGGGAGTTTACATTTATTTAGGTATTTCATCACGTTTAGGCATAAATTTCCACAGTTAAGTTGATTTCCTTGTACATTTGTCCTAAAATTAGATGGAAATATCAAAAAGTAACGGGTTATAGTGTTATAATATAACTATATTTATTTTCTGCATCACGTCATGTAGCTAATGGGGGATAATATGATTACATTTCCATCAATGGAATTTGAAAAATACATGCAAGATTTGTTAAAGCTAAACCCATTTGATTCTGTTGTTATATTAAAAAAACAGGATGATGAAGGAAAGTTTACTGTAGAGATGATTAATTCAAATGCTTCAATTCTTTCCCCTGTTCCTTATATGAAGGGCATGGATGCTGGTGTATTTTTTCAATGGGTGAATTGGGGAGAGTTGGCGGAAATGCTTAAAACCCCAAAG
>DAMDNS010000209.1:0-5259 GCA_032083605.1 Ureibacillus sp. | reverse complement strand
TCTTTCACCCCAGCATTCGTGGATATTTGGACAACGTGCTTCCTCACAAACTGTGTGCAGGTTTTTCTCACGCATTAATTTCTTTAAGCCTTTATATTCATCGTTTGTATTTAACTTTATTTTTAACCATTCGGGTTTTCGTAAGATTTGCTCTTTCTCGTTGGCAGGTTTACTTGTCATTGCTGTTCATCCCCTATCAATATTAGAAAACTTGGCTTATCGAAAAGGCCAATATAGATACGCCTTAGTATCACTTATGCATGACTAGGAAGTCTGTAAGCTTCTAATCTGCGAATTAAAATTATACATACTGATGTCAATGTAACATATTATTACAATCGAAAACAACTAACTTTCGCTAAGTTTCGTGATTAAACACTTCTCGGATACATTATACCTCTAATTTGAAGGTACTGGAACCTCAATAGACGGCTGTGCCCCATCCCCTCCATTAGTATAGATATGAGGGACTTGGCCACGAACCAAACCGATTGCAACTGGAATTGTTTGATGCACGGTAGATTGCTGGCTGGCAAATGGAATAATAATTTGTACATTTACTTGCAAATCGATATTCACTTCTACCAGTGCATTATTGATGCCAAATTCTTTAAAGGATGTAGATACATCACTGGCTACATTTCCTATGATGTGAAAGCGAATTGGCACTCTGGGACCTAAATTTCCGAGTAAAGGAAGATTGAGGGCTTGGGCAACTGGAACGAAAAAGACAATCCCATCCCCTTTTTGAATTTCCCTTACATCATATTCAACATTTTCCAGATCAGGTAATTTCGATAAATCCCCTTGTTCCGCTAGCTCTAAATGTTCTTTAACCAAAGCGGTTGTTTCGGCTCGAACCTGATTTATAATTTCTGTATTAAATTTTGTTGTCACCATATAGTCAGATTCGGATGGCAAGTCCTCTATGATTTCATTCACATCTAGTACACTGGATGTTCTTGCATTTATGGCCTTGCTCACGACATGGGCTGCAATTTTTTCTGTTTGCACTTCTGCATAATCAACATACGTAGGCATTAATCGATCATTCAATATGTACAAGAATAAAATGATCCCTATCCCGAAACTAATTGCAAATACCGTAAACCGATTAGACAATCTGCGTTTTTTAGGCTTCTTCCCTACTGAAAACATCGCTCTTTTTGGACGACGAGAAAACAAAAAAATCTCCCCCTGCTCCAACTTATGAACAGGAGAAGATAACTATTCAACTTCCAAAATATATTCGGTATCAACTTTTTCAATCTTGACGGTTGGCTCATCCATCAAATTTAGTAGATATGTAGATTTCATTAACTGGTTATTCTCTTCAAAAATCCGCAAGCATGGCAAGGCTGAATTGAGTACATTCTGCTTTGCAACCACTCCGCGGCGACCATCTGATAAAAGCACAATCGTACCGTTTGGATAGTGAACGACACTCTTTTTTAATGCATCGACTACCTTTGCATCATACATAGTCCCTCTTCCGGCCTCAATAATAGCAATTCCTTGGGAAGGAATCATTTTTTCGCGGTAGACACGATTGGATGTAACTGCATCAAATACATCTGCTACGGCAATAATTTTCGCATATGGATGAATTTCATAATCTACAAGTGCTCTTGGATATCCACTGCCATCTATTCGTTCATGATGCTGGAAGGCACAGTGCGCGACAAGCAGGGATACAGTATGTAAGTTTCTTAAAATATCAAATCCGGACCTTGCATGCTGCTTCATCAACTCGAATTCATCGTCCGTTAAACGACCAGGTTTAAATAATACTTCCGCCGGAGTCAGCATTTTACCAACATCATGCAAGATTGCTCCAATTCCAATTGTTCTCAAATCGCTTTGGGAGTAGCGCATTTCTTTTGCTATAGCCAAGGAATAAAGCGTCACTTGAAATGAATGCTGGTAAATATATTCATCGTATAACAATGTGTCTGATAAGACCATTAGTATTTCGTCATTATTTAAGATAGAACTGAGCAAATCATCCACCAGGCTACCGATTTCTTTTGATTGCTTATCTATCATGAGAGATGCGGACTTACTATCCATGCCTTTAATTTTATGAAAAGCGTCCGAGATTTGTTTCACCGCTTTTTTCCTGACAGCTAAAGGAACCGTTTCTTCTATTTCAATCCCTTTTGAAATCTTGTCCTCAATATAAACATATTGAATACCTAGCTGTTTCAGTCTATTGATTAGACCTTCTGAAACCACAACATCCTTTTGAATCAAAGGAAGCCCTGCTTCGTTCCATATCGCTCTACCGATTACCATTCCTGTTTTAAGCACATTGATTGATATTAAACGCATTCAATTTTACCTCAATTCCTGTGTTTGAAATACATCCTTTACTTTAATTATAATGAATTAAACTAGTTTTTTACTATATTCAATTAGAATATCTCTTAAAAATAATGGCAAATAATATTTTTTCTTGGCATATTTAAAGTTTGGAAAGAAATATCCGAAAGTAAACATATCTAAAGTTGCCAGTTTATAATATCGCTCCAATTCTACAACTTCATCATTTACTAAAAGCTCTCTTTGTTTATTCATTGAAAATTGATAAGTAAGCATTTTCCCGAAAATCGAGCCTCTAAAGCCAAGGCCTTTTAACTCCAGTTGCGGCCATTGTTCATTTTGAGCTTGTAGGTAGACTTCTTTTAACTCTTTTCCGGATAATTCGATGACACATATATTTATCGGATGAGGAAGAATTTTATGAATATCATAATTGGTAATTGTTCCTTTTTTTAATTGATCAAGGAAAATTCCGGCATTAAACATCGTGCAGTCGGCATTAGTAAAATCCAGGACAGCTTCAGCAAAAAGACTTGATAGCTGTGAATAGTGAAACCATTCTTTGTTGTAGCTTTTGTTCGTTTGAAAAATAGGCTTTTGTAGAATTTTCTTTCCTTGCTCCGCCAGATTTGCGACAAATAAAGCTTCACCTTCTGTTTCAGGGAGGATGGCATTTTCAATAACCTCTTCCAACTTCTTCACTAAGTTCCCTGTCGTATGGTCAAACTGAAGCGTTAGATGTCCTGTATAAACTCCAAATTTGCCGCAGCCTGTTAACAGTACGTTGTTGACTATTTTCCCCTCTTTAAATAAATGATGTGTATGTGATCCAAAGATAACATCAATACTTGGACATTCCATGGCCAATAATTCATCTTCCGAGACGCCAAGATGGGATAAGCATAGAAGTATATCGACCTGATCTTTTAACTCATCGGCTAACTGCCTTAAAACCTCGCGCGGTTCCGTAATATGCCAGTTTAACTCTTTATAAAACACTTCAAAAATGGCCGTTGCACCAATAACCCCAATTTTTGTCCCGTACTTTGTTTGTAAGATGGTGTATGGCTTGAGCCATTTTGGTTTACTGCCATGAATGGGCTCAATATTTCCGACAACCACCTCGAATTCTGCCTCATCATATAGTGAATGCAATTCCTCAAAGGATAAGGTAATGCCCTCATTATTGCCGATTGTAGCAACATCGTACTCTGCTTCGTTCAATAATTTGACGTTCCCCTTACCTAGAGTGGCTTCGGTATAGATATTTGAACGATCAAGGTGATCTCCAAGATCAAATAAAAAGCTAGGTTCGCCTAATTTAGCTAATTCCAGGCGCTGGGTCCTTATAAACTGCTGCATTCGTTGCCAGTATTCAAAATGGCTATGTATATCGTTGGTATGAAAGATATGAATTGTCTCAAGCAAATGAATCACCTCCTTTTAAAAAAAATCTCTTCATATTATTTACGATAAAGAGCAAAGTTAAAATAGCCCATCAAGAATCGAGCGGATACCTATTAAAAGCATCATGATTTGCAGCACCAGAACAACGGTCTTAGACTGCAGTCTTTTATTGAGGGCAGCGCCAAACTTTGCCCCTATATAAGCTCCGATAATTACGGGAATTGTATAAATCCAAGGTACATTTCCTAGATAAATATGGCTTGCAGAATTGGCAATTGAAGATAAAAATACATTAAACATGGAGGTTGCAACAGCCACATGGGGTGGAAATAGGAATAAGAGCACCATCGCAGGCACAAGCAGCGATCCCCCACCAATACCAAATAATCCCGACATTGTACCAACTACAAAGCTAAAGGCAACTGCAAACCAAATAGGATATCCATAAACAAACTCTTTTCCTTCACTATCGGTAAAGGTTATCTTCTTCCCATGATTAACAAACCATTGAATCGGTTTTAATTTATCTCGTATAAATAATATTATTGATAAAATCACTAAAAAAATCCCAAAAAACAAATTAAAGGATGGTAAATCCAAGCCTTTATTCAGCCAGGCTCCAAACATCGTACCTGGAATACTGCCTATGAAGAAGATGAAACCACTTTTAAAATCTACCTGTTTAGTTTTCATATAGGAAAGTGTTGAAGATAGTCCTATAAAAATCATCATTACGACTGAAAGACCAACCACGCTTTGTGGTGTAATCTCCGGAAAAAAACCCAGATTAATGCCAACGAATAATGTGGCGGGGATTAAAATAACACCCCCACCCAAACCAACAAGGGAACCTAATACGCCAGAAGCTAGTGCAATAATAGCTAATAATAAATACTCCATTTAAAATTCTCCTTCAAATAAATCAAGCTGCTTTGGAGAAAGTCCATCAAAATTAATATCTAACATTCGTTGTAAAGTCTTCGCATTATCAGCTGCATGGTGTCCAGAATTATTATTGAATAGAACATATACCTCTTTACAAAGCTGCTCCAGATTTTTTATTTTTCCTGCCATATCTGTAAGCTCTTCTTCGTTATAATCGTAAAGAAAACGAACCTCTCTCCAATTTTCCGTAGAGCCAGAATTGCGCCAGCCATAGACATTGCGCCCATGAATTCTTACAAGCGCCTTGTCATGGGTCGCTTCCGCTACAAAGGGAACCGATCCTGTGCCGGCCTGTGGTTCGTCACAAACAGTATGAATAAACCCAAGATCTCTTAAGAATTGAATTGTTTCATTTTTTCTTTCCGCGCTATACCACGTTCTGTTACGAAACTCGATTGCAATCGTAAAATCTTCCAGTTGCTGCTTTACATAACGGATATAGTTGACGTTCTTTGCCGAACAATCAAACCAAGGCGGAAATTGTACTAAAACCATCGCTAATTTGTCGGCTTTCTGAAATGCACTCGCACATTGTCTAAATGCTTCAAACATTTCATTACGCGTCTCATATGGATTATCGTCTCT
>DAMDNS010000208.1:0-5266 GCA_032083605.1 Ureibacillus sp. | reverse complement strand
TCAAGCTTACCAGGGAAATTGGCAGACTGTACGTCGACTATTCCGGCTGAATCTGAAATCTATATCGTAGAAGGTGACTCTGCCGGTGGTTCAGCAAAATCAGGACGTGACCGTTATTTCCAAGCAATTTTACCGTTGCGCGGGAAAATTTTAAACGTAGAAAAGGCAAATTTAAACCGTATTTTATCGAACGCTGAAATCCGTGCCATGATTACTGCATTTGGTACTGGTATTGGTGAGGAATTCGATTTAGAAAAAGCACGTTATCATAAAATCGTTATTATGACCGATGCAGACGTGGATGGCGCGCATATTCGAATTTTATTACTTACTTTCTTCTTCAGATTCATGCGTCCATTAATCGAAGCAGGGTATGTATATGCTGCTCAACCACCTCTGTATCAAATTAAGCAGGGGAAACATGTGGAATATTGTTATTCTGATGAAGAACTGCAAGAAGTATTAAATCGTTTAGGAAGTAATCCAAAGCCAGTTGTTCAACGATACAAAGGTTTAGGTGAAATGAACGCTGAACAATTATGGGATACGACGATGGATCCTGAACATCGTACACTTTTACAAGTGGAATTGGATGATGCCATGAGAGCAGATGAAATATTCCAAGAGTTGATGGGTGATGAGGTAGAGCCTCGTAGACGATTTATTGAAGAAAATGCAGTTTATGTACAAAACTTAGATATTTAACTTCATTCAGTAGAAATCCTCAACTTCTATAAGTGGTGAAAGAACGCTAAAGGTACTGCAATTCAGCCGGATTAAATCCAACTGAATGAAGTTAAGCCTCCGGCGGATGCCATAGATTTTAAAATGAAATTTACCTGAGCTCAGCTGGGTAAAATCTGGGCGCTATACGCCAAGGCAATTTGATATGATCGTTGTAAAAGGAGGTCTTCCTTGTGTCTGAAAGTCAACACGAAGGTGTAAAAGGAATAAAAATAAGCGAAGAAGTACAAACATCGTTTTTAAACTATGCAATGAGTGTTATTGTTTCACGTGCATTACCAGATGTACGTGACGGGTTAAAGCCTGTACACCGTCGTATTTTGTACGGAATGCAAGAGTTAGGGAACACATCTGATAAACCATACAAAAAGAGTGCTCGTATCGTAGGGGATGTAATGGGGAAATACCATCCGCATGGTGACTCCTCAATCTATGATGCGATGGTACGTATGGCTCAGCCTTTTAGTTATCGTTATATGCTCGTTGATGGCCACGGGAATTTTGGTTCTGTCGATGGTGATGGTGCAGCGGCAATGCGTTATACCGAGTCCCGTATGTCCAAAATTACGATGGAAATGCTGCGAGATATCAACAAAGATACAATTGACTATCAAGATAACTATGATGGGAATGAAAGAGAACCCGTTGTGTTACCAGCACGTATCCCGAATTTATTACTAAACGGTGCATCTGGTATTGCAGTAGGGATGGCGACAAATATCCCACCACATCAATTAGGTGAAACAATCGATGCAGTTATTGCATTATCTGAGAATCCAGCGATTACAACAGAAGAGCTGATGGAAATTATCCCGGGTCCAGACTTCCCTACAGGTGGGATAATTTTGGGTCGCAGCGGTATTCGACGTGCTTATGAAACCGGACGTGGATCCATCACTGTTCGTGCAAAGGCTGAAATTGAAACAAAATCGAACGGCAAAGAAACAATCATAGTTCACGAAATTCCATATCAGGTGAATAAGGCACGATTAATCGAAAAAATTGCTGAATTAGTTCGAGATAAAAAAATTGATGGGATTACAAATTTACGCGATGAATCCGATCGCCGCGGTATGCGAATTGTTATGGAAATCCGTAAAGATGCCAATGCCAATGTTATTTTAAATAATCTATACAAACAAACAGCTATGCAATCTAACTTCGGTGTGAATATGCTGGCTTTAGTTGATGGCCAACCTAAAGTATTGAGCTTGAAAGAAGTGCTGCATCACTATTTAGAGCATCAAAAAGTCGTTATTACTCGTCGTACGAAATTCGAATTGAAAAAGGCCGAGGATCGCGCTCATATTTTGGAAGGGTTAAGAATTGCCCTTGATCATATCGATGAAATCATTTCAATTATCCGTTCATCCCGTTCTGGTGATGAAGCAAAACCTGTTTTAATGGAGCGATTCAACTTAACGGACCGCCAAGCGCAGGCAATCCTGGATATGCGTCTTGTTCGTTTAAGTGGATTAGAACGTGAAAAAATTGAAAATGAATACCAAGAGCTGCAGGTTTTAATTGCTAGGTTAAGAGCGATTTTAGCGGATGAAGGTAAAATCGTTGAGATTATCCGCAATGAGTTAAGTGAAATTAAAGAGCGCTTTAATGATACTCGACGTACAGAAATCACTGCTGGCGGATTAGAAATGATTGAAGACGAAGATTTAATTACACGTGAAGACTCTGTACTTACTCTAACGCATAATGGCTACATAAAAAGACTTGCTTCCAATACGTATCGTAGCCAAAAACGTGGTGGCCGCGGTGTTCAAGGAATGGGAACACATGATGATGATTTCGTAGAGCATTTATTATTCACTTCGACACACGATACGATTCTATTCTTTACGACAAAAGGGAAGGTATATCGTGCAAAGGGATATGAAATTCCTGAATTTGGACGTACTGCAAAGGGTCTGCCAATTGTAAACCTATTAAATCTAGAAAAAGAAGAAAAAGTAACTGCCATGATTCGAGTAGACGAATTCAAGGAGGATGCTTATTTAATCTTTACTACGAAAACTGGTATTACAAAACGTACACAGCTATCGCAATTTGCCCATATTCGTACAAGTGGTTTAATCGCTATCAATCTTCATGAAGAGGATGATTTAATCTCTGTTCACTTAACGGATGGAACAAAAGACGTGATCATTGGTACACATGATGGAATGCTTATCCGCTTTAAAGAAGATGAAATTCGTTCAATGGGACGTACTGCATCGGGTGTGCGCGGTATCAAGCTGCGTGAAGGCGATTATGTGGTTGGAATGGAAATTATAGAACCGGGGCACGAAATTTTAGTTGTTACCGAAAAAGGCTACGGAAAACGTACTCCAGAATCAGAGTATCGCTTACAAAGCCGTGGTGGGGTTGGATTAAAAACAATCCAGATTACAGATAAAAACGGACCAATGTGTGCGGTTAAAACGGTAGACGGCACAGAAGACATTATGCTTATTACGATTAATGGTATTTTAATTCGTATGGACGTTAATGATATTTCAGTAATTGGTCGTAGCACGCAAGGTGTTCGCCTAATTCGCCTGGGCAATGAGGAACTAGTGGCAACAGTTGCTCGTGTGAAAAAGGATGAAGATGACGATATGGAAGGTGAAGAGGCAGAGAATACTACTGAATCAGAAATAACTGAAGAAGTAGATATCGAGGCTTCAGAAATCGATCCAGAAGAATAGAGCAACTAAACCAGAAACTTAGGTTTCTGGTTTTTTATTTTGATAATACTTGAAAATTGTGATGACAAATTTGCTACATAAGGGATAGGTTATTGGATAATATACCTTTTTAAATTAATTTTAATAATTTACCTTATTAGGAATAATAGTTAATGTAGTATAATTTTAATAAGTCTTTTAGGTTAAAAACTTGATAAGATATATTTCATGCCTCTAATAGCTTCTTAAAAACTTAAACAGAAAAGAGGTTTTTGTTTGGAAACTGTCTATATTAGCAGTAATGCCTTAAGAATTGGAAAAGTTATTGCAAAGGATATTTTTGCGAATACAAAATATCCTATTATCTATAAAAACACTCGAATTACTGAAGACCTGCTATATGTATTAAAGGCCTTTCATATTTCAAAAGTGCCAATCTTGTTGGAGGATGAAGAAAAAGAACCAGCTCTATCATATGAATCGGTAGAGATACGAATGGAAATAGAACCACCTAAGCCGTTTCTGACATTTGAAAAGATTTATCTCGACGCTGTTGAAGAATTCAAAAAAATATTTTTCGATTGGGAATCAGGTTCAAAAATAGATATAACTAAAGTAAGAGGAATCATTTTGCCTTTAATTGAGAAGGTTTTAGAGGAACGCTCTATACTATTTAAATTGAATAGTCTATCAACACCTAAGGATTATCTCTATCATCATTGTATAGCCACCGGATTAATCAGTGCGATTCTAACACAAAAACTTGGCTATGAACGTGGCTTTGTTTTACAAATGGCTGTAGCTGGTACATTAGCTGATTGTGGAATGGCGAGGATTCCTTCACATATTCGAGATAAAAAGGGCTCATTAACTGAGCAGGAATTCCTTTTAATTCGACAGCACCCACTATTTAGCTTTAAAATGATTGAAAACTTACCCGCTATAAAAGAGGAAATGAAGCTAGCGATTTATCAGCATCATGAACGATTAGACGGAAGCGGGTATATTGAGGGAGCAAAGTCTGGTAAAATTTCAAACTTTTCACAAATCATTGCGGTGGCAGATACTTTCCATGCCATGACCAGCGAACGTGTTTATCGTTCAAAAGAGTCCCCTTTTAAAGTAATCGAAATGATCAAGGAATCAGAATTTGGAAAGTTTGATATTAAAATCGTAGAGGCACTAGTTAATTTAGTTGCTGGACTACCGATTGGAACAAATATTGTCTTATCAAATTTAGAGAATGGTGAGATCATGTTTGTAAACAGTTTTGCCCCGACCCGTCCATTGGTCAAATTGACTTCCACGGGGGAAATTATCGACTTATCAAAGCATAGAAATTTATATATTTCACAAGTTATAACTGATAGATAATATTAGATTAGGAGCATAGGAGGATTGAAATACTCTTGTGCTCTTTTATTTCTATGCCATAGGCTTTGAGAAGAGGAAAGAGAAGGAGCATGTAAGGGAAGGTTGCGTTTCTATAAGTAGTAAATAGCTTGCAATACTTTAATACTTTTCGAATAAGCCATTCGAGATAATCTTTTCTATACAAATAAATAAACAGACACAAATCCTTTAGCTATTTACCGGAGTATATATAAAGTAGAGTCTAAATAATTTAAGTTTTTATAAGCAGTTAATTCTTCTTTATATATTAAGGGCATTTTAGACAAAAATAATAAAGGTAGAAAAAGTTTTTTACAAAAGTAATTTTTTTTGATTAAAGTGTTGACGAATGGTTAAATACTTGTTATTATAAATAAGTCGCCAAGAGGTGACGCGAAATGAACCTTGAAAACTGAACAACAAAACGTTAATGAATATACGTTTCTTCT
>DAMDNS010000207.1:0-5291 GCA_032083605.1 Ureibacillus sp. | reverse complement strand
TTTTGATAAACAACCAATTAAATATTCCGTTATAATCTCATCAATATCCAAAGCACGCTCAAAATCGAGTGACATTGGAAAATCGGCTACTTGGCAAGATGCCGAATGGTATATGTCAGCCAATGAGATTTGTCCTCTGCTTGAAAGTGTTCAAGATGCCCCTGCTCTGAACAGCTCTTTAAATCCACTTTTTAAAAATTTAAATTGGCAAAAAATTGGTTTTAAAGTTGGTTCCGAATACGGCGTGATTAACTTTTCAGTGATTGGAAAAACTCAAAAGGGCCATAAAGTTTGTGCGGTATTTACCGCAAATGGAAATGAGCCACAGCCTGAGTCAAAACTAGCAATATTATTTACAGGCATACTCCAAGCAGTTGATTCTATGAACCGTTAAGCATATAGGCCCATCATGAGTGGCTTTTAGTAACGCCTTATGATGGGTTGATTTGGAGTTATACAGAAAAGAATCGTAAAAGTATTTTAATTAAACTGAACAATAGGTAGAAAATCGATATAAGTATTAATCTATTTATAAAAGATGCTAAAAATGAAAAAAGTACTTTTATTTGACCTAGATCAAACCATTCTTAACCGAAATGAATCACTTTCAAAATTTCTAAATTGGCAAGTAAACTTCTTCAAATTAGTACCACAAGAATTAAAAGAGTCTTTTATTAAAAGCTTCATCAAGTTAGATAACAATGGAAGTGTTTGGAAAGATATTGTTTATGATCAATTAATTAAAGACTTTAATATCAAAGGATATGATACAAATGAATTGCTACAGTCTTATATTAATAATTTTAATAAATTCTCTACAGCTTTTGAAAATGCTCAAAAAACCATTCAAAACCTTCATGCTCAAGGATATACATTGGGTTTAGTATCAAACGGAAAAACACCGTTTCAAGAACATAATTTTTATGCTTTAGGAATAACAGATTATTTTTCAACTATCGTGATTTCTGAAGCCATCGGTTTAAGAAAACCTGACCCAGCAATTTATCTATATGCTTGCACTCAATTGGGCTGTAACCCATCCGATTGTATTTTTATTGGAGACAATCCAAAAGCAGATATAGAAGGCGCCAAAAAAGTGGGTATGCAAACAATATTTTTTCACCCAACTCTCACTCTTGAACACCCTCTTTCCGATGCAAGTATTCATCATTACGATGAACTTGAAGAAACAATTAAGAGATTAGCTGATATTTCTCCTTATTAGAAAATATAGGTTATATAAAAAGACTCAATTTAAATAATTAGCTAAGTATTTAGTTACTTTTAAATTTTATAGTTATGATCGAAAAACCAAACTTAAAAATTACAGATACTACTTATAGGAAGAGTAATGGAAATTTCATTAAGACTTGCTAACGCTGCCGATCTCAAAGCTATAAACGAACGTTATGCCGAGGTTGATTTTGTTCCATCACATGAAGATGAACTTATTGTACTCGCCTCTATTGGTAACAAAATTGTTGGGCAAGGTAGAGTTGTGTCTATTGATTCGAATAGCAGCGAACTCGGTGGAATTTACGTCTTTCCTGATAATGAAGGGTTAGGCATCGCCCGTAAAGTGGTCGATTTCTTAATTAAAAACTCAGATTTCTCTGTGCTTTATTGTCTACCTTTTGCAGAACTAGAAGGTTTTTACGGTTCGATAGGTTTTACTCCCGTGAAAGACATGGCTCAGGTTCCTCAAGCTGTAATCAAAAAACATGAGTGGTGTAATAGTAATTACGACAAACCTGTTTTTCTTTTAGAAAGAGGTAAATGGTGTAAAAACTCATAAAAAACCGCCCCAGAAGGCGGTCATTGAGCATAAACCAGTAGGCATTGCCCACCCTGTTTAAGACATTGAGCACGACTTAGAAATCAGAATGAAATCTCAACGCTTGAGGCGATCAATTTGTTCATTGATCAGATGTTGTGCAAGCCCAAGGTAGTTCCCTGACTCAACGTCCCAACTCTGTAACTGTCCATCAATATTCATACGGGCAAGGCCATAAGCCAATGCACGAGTAGATAACAAGGCATCTTCAGCCGAAATACCGACGAGCTCTCCACTCGATACGGCATCATTCAGTAGTTGTCGCATCTGGCGACGAATCTTGTCGTTAGCTGCCCGAAGCCCACTTCCCTCGAAATCGATGACGGCGCGTGTGGAAATCACTTGAAAGTGATGCGGATTTTCAAAGGCCCAAATCAGGAACGCCTGTCCTAATGCACGGTATTGCTCTAAGGGTGAGAGACTCGCTGCTTGAGTGAGTGCCTGATCGATTTGCATGGTGAGACGAACCATGGCCTCTTCTGCGACCGCATTCAGTAGTGCAGTTCTCGACGGAAAATGGCGAAACGGTGCACCTGGTGAAACGCCAGCCCGTTTAGCTGCCTCTCGTACAGAAACGGCTTCAATTCCACCCTCTTTTAAAAGAATCAACGTCGCATCAATAAGTGCGGCTTTCAGTGCGCCGTGGTGATAACCCCGTTGTGTGTCTGCCATGAATTTCATCACTTGTAAATTTACGATAGTTTAACTTTGACAGTACTTTGAGATCAATGTAATCTGTGCTTACATTAATCTTAGAGTGCTTCGTTATGAACACAAAGTTACTGGTCACAGGAATATTGGGGGTATTGCTTTTGGGATCGCAAGCCTATGCGAACGAGACCAGTGTTGGATCACCAGTGCAGCAAAAGGATAATGCTCCCCATTTGATCATTGACTCTCCAACGGATCATCAGGTCATTAAAGGGGTCGTCATTGTTCGCTGGCATGCGCAGAATATTCGAATATTGTCTGTTTATGGAGATGCGGCGCTCGCGGTTAAACCAAAACTCGGTCACCTGCATGTTTCGCTTGATCACAATTCTTGGCATTGGGTACAAGCATCTGAGGAACCAATCGTCCTTCAAGGATTGGCTCCCGGTGAACATACGGTTTCGATTGATTTAGCTGATGCAACACATCAAGTGTTAGATCATCAGACATTGACGTTTGTCACCACAAACATAGATTCTAGAAATACGCATCACCATTGACCAGTAATGATATAACACCCATAAAAAAAACCGCCCCAGAAGGCGGTCGCTGAGTATAAACCAGCAGGTATATAGAAGTATGGTGGACGAATACTTCTATATTCTTTTTATGAAGGAGTTTTCTCAGTTTTCAGAAAATCTTTCGATTTAAAATAGCTAATAATCATATCTGCATGCTGTTCTTTTTGAGGCGCAGCGACTACAGGGAATGATTCTTTCGACATCTTAAATCCATGTGGAATGAGCTGTGAAATTGGCGGAAATTTAGGTTTTCCCCCTTCTGTAATCCGTTCAATAAAACTTGCCAACCAAAGTAAATACTCTCCTTCATTTTCAAACTTAGGCATTACACTTAAATCAACTTTGACTTTGCACTCACTAATCGGTTTAGTTAATTGCTCATCAAAATCGATGTAATTAAACTTAAGTTTAAACTCAGTCCCTTTAATGGCCTTACGTATCTGACTGATCAAACAATTCAGATTTTGTGTAAGGTCATTGGTGAATAAGTCGTCTTTTTGAATGTTCTTATAAACCTTTTCAGCCACGGCTAAATATTTTGGCATTTTTAACCTCCTCGATCTCAATTGTTATAAAGTTTTGATCTTAAAATGATTTATGGTTCTGATTATGATGAAACAAATGTAAAGGAGTGAAATGTTCTTATTATTGAATGTAATTAGTTAAAGTGTTCTGTAAACCTTGCTAAATAATCACCTAAAAAAAGTATGGTTTTGATAACTCATCCACAATTTTTCTAAATTATTAAGATTTCTTGAAACATTTATTTTCAATTAAAATTTACCATTTGGTAAAATTAATAAGGCCGCATTTGCTGATCTCGTCTTACCAACCCCAAAACCGATCTACGAACCCTAATTTCTTCTTCAGAAAATGGCAAATGTTCTTTTAACTCATCTATAGAAAGCGAGTTATTTTCTATTAAAAAACAGTCTTGTTCAGTTGTCCAATGTAAAGCAGCCGATTCAGTTTGTTTGTAGTATCGTTTCATATTTCCTAACAGAATTACACATATAAAAAGTTCGCCTTTAAGTACGAACTTATCTTAGATTTTGTGGTGAATATTATTATAGCAGTCCACAGGCAATATATTCATTCCATGTTGTCACCAACCGTATACCCTAACTAGACTTCCACAATACAGGCATAAAACCTTAGTACAGTAAGACCTACAATTTCCCTATATATGTGGTATCACCAGTTCTGCCTTGGGTATTTTTTGATAAATCGTCCATTCCAACGAGTTGCACTGGCAGGTGCAACTAATAATGCATTTAAACCCTTATCTATATCTGGAAATCAACCATGATCTATTCCATATTGATCGTTTGAAAAATCCTTTAGTAATTCTCCATCCGTTTTAAAGCAGCTTCGCGAACAAACCGTACTGGGTCATTAGCAAGCCTTTTTAAAATATGAGCTGGAACCTTTTTATTGCATGCAACTCTCTCACGAACTGATTCACTCATATCTTGAGACAATAGATCAAAGAGTTCTGGGCTAAGCTTTCTTTTACTAGCAACTGTAGCCCGGACAGATTCATTCATATCACGCGCTAGAATTTCTACTATATTTAATGGCGCAGTACGATTGTGTGCAACCCACTCTCTCATTTCAGGAAATCTGGAAATAATATCCATCCAAACAATATCAGGAGCCTCCTCATGGGCCGCACGGATATACTCATTACGTGCTTCACTAGTTCGAAGTAAAACAAATTCTTCTGCCGAATTAATCATTTTTAGTAAAATCTGATAGATTTAAATAGAAAATTTCATATTGATCATCAAGTAATATATCAGTGTTTTTTATGCAATTTATTTTCTGGAAAAAATTTATTAGTTTCAACATAGAAGTTATTTTCATTTCGTTTTAAAAATAACGGTCTATTCCGTAGTCTCTAAACTCATACATTAATCCTGAATAACTTGAAAAAAATGTGAGCGAAGAAAAAAAATGTCTACTTCCAGTAATTAAAGGATCATAAAAAGTTATTTTGAGGCCATCAGAAAAACCATTTGTATTTACAATATCATAGAAAGAACCTAGAGCATAACCTTTCAAGCCCATGAAATCCTTAATAAATACAGAAGCCAGTGCGCCTTTTTTGAAATCCTTTACAACCTCAACTGCCATTGCATTATCGTCATAATTAACAGAAAAGACTATATAAAAATCTTTCACTTTAAATATAACCTTTTCAATTTCACCAACATTATCTAATT
>DAMDNS010000206.1:0-5328 GCA_032083605.1 Ureibacillus sp. | reverse complement strand
GTTTTTCCCTATATACGTTAACACGTTCAACGGGATTCGCTCTGTAGATGCAAAGTTATTTGATGTGGCTCGAGTATTGGAGTTCAGTAGACCAAAACAATTGACCCATCTTATTTTTCCGGCGTCTCTTAGCTCAATTTTACTTGGACTTCGTTTATCGTTAGGGGCTGCATGGTTAAGTCTGGTCGTTGCCGAGTTGATGGGATCTAGTTCAGGTGTAGGCTACTTAATCATGGATGCTCGTCAGTTTTCGCAAACAGAAAAAGTATTTGTCGGAATCTTAATTTTTGGAATAGTAGGGAAATTGACTGACTCGTTTGTGAAATTATTGGAAAAACGTTTATTGAAATGGAGAAATAGTTTTGAGGGAGTTAGTTAAAAAATTATAAAAGGAGTGTTTTTAATGGAAATTTTATGGTTTATACCTACTCATGGTGACGGTCGATATTTAGGAACAACAAAAGGTGCGCGGGAAACTGGTTTCCCATATCTTAAACAAATCGCTCAAGCTGCGGATGAATTAGGGTATACAGGAGTTTTAATCCCAACAGGTAAATCTTGCGTCGACCCTTGGGTGGTTGGCTCTGCCTTGGCATCCCATACTTCGAAGCTAAAATTCTTAATCGCCGTTCGTCCAGGTATCACAAAACCAACAGTGGCAGCACGCATGGCAGCTACTCTTGATCAGGTTTCAAATGGCAGATTACTCATTAATGTTGTAACAGGTGGTGACCCAGTAGAACTTGCTGGTGATGGGATATTTGCTTCTCATTCAGAAAGATATGAAGAAACAGATGAGTTTTTAGACATTTGGCGTAATCTTTTAAGTGGAAATAAAGTGGATTATGAGGGGAAACATTTAACGGTAAAAGATGCGGAGATTCTTTACCCAGGTGTTCAGCAACCGTACCCGCCAATTTATTTCGGGGGATCATCAGACGCTGGGATTGCAGTAGCTGCAAAACATTCGGATCTTTATTTGACATGGGGTGAACCTATTGCAGAAGTGAAAAAGAAGATTGAAAAAGTCCGTGCGGCTGGTGCTAAAGTAGGACGATCTGTAAAATTCGGTATACGACTGCATGTAATTGTTCGTAAAACAGATAAAGAGGCATGGGAGGCAGCAAATGAGTTAATTCAATACGTTGATGATGAGGCCGTCAAGAAAGCACAGGCAGTATTTAGTCGTTATGATTCCGTTGGACAAAAAAATATGTCAACACTTCATAAAGGCGATCGAGGTAAACTTGAAATTAGTCCGAATCTTTGGGCTGGTGTTGGCTTGGTTCGAGGAGGAGCAGGTACGGCACTAGTCGGAAGTGCTGAGACAGTTGCACAACGCATCCGTGAGTACCAAGAAATTGGCATTGAATCGTTTATTTTCTCGGGCTATCCACATTTAGAAGAATCCTATCGATTTGCGGAACTTGTGTTTCCGTTGTTGGATTATACTCCAGATGGAAATATAAAGAAGACCGCACCAATTGGTGAAGTCGTGGGAAATGGATACAAACCATCAGATTTAGCGAAAGCATGACCTTAATCATTCATCAAATACAACTAATAATCAATTAATAACAAAAGGCGACAAAATCCATTAGGATCTTGTCGCCTTTTGTTTAATTATCTTATTGCCCATGAAATGATAGAGCTGCGATTATTTCCAGTGAGAGTTCAAAAACTCGTCTCTTCCTGATTTTGCACGGTCTTCTTTGTAGTGAGCTTCTTCTTTTTTATAGTAATCCTGGTGATAATCTTCCGCTTCATAGAAGGTACTTGCTTCTAGAATCTGTGTAACAATCGGTTTTTTGAAGCGGCCACTTTCAGCCAATTGTTGCTTTGAAAGCTCTGCAAGATTTTGCTGCGACTCAGTATGATAGAAAATCGCTGTTTTGTAGGATTCTCCACGGTCATGGAACTGACCGCCATCGTCTGTTGGGTCAATTTGCATCCAAAAGATTTCTAATAACTTATCATAAGGGAAAATGCTTGGGTCAAATTCGATTTGAACTACTTCTAGATGACCTGAATCACCTTTTTTAACTTGTTCATATGTCGGGTTTTCAATCGTTCCACCCATATAGCCTGAAGTTACTTTATGTATTCCATCCCATTCTACAAAAGGCTTAACCATACACCAGAAACATCCACCTGCAAATGTAGCTTTTTCCATATTTTTACGCCTCCAATGCTTAAAATAAATAGTATTGTACCATGATAAAGGTAACTAAACAAATTATTCCCATATTTCATTGGTTATTTCAAGCTTCTTGTCTTCTGTCGTAGTATAATAATGGAAAAATGAACCTTTCCATCATTCCAAACGTCTCGTAATTGAATTTTCAAAGGGGAGAACATATATGGAAGAAACACATGTAGAAGAAAAGCGACAAACCCGGCATAAAAAAAGGAAATTACGAAAAGGAAGGCTGTTTTTCACACTTTTATTTCTGGTTTTAATATTGGTAGGGATCTATTCGTTTTTCCAATATCAACGGGGACTAAGTCTGGCTTCGGAAACAAAATTGCCAGAAGAGGAATTTGTTGCGGACGAAGCACATGGAAAAATTGAAAACTATTTGATCGTTGGTGTGGATAGCAGGGGAGAAGAGGAATCTCGTTCAGACACTATGATGGTATTGTCCTGGAACAAAGACACGAACGATTTGAAGCTTGTATCATTTATGCGCGATATTTATGCAGATATCCCGGGCTATAAATCCTATAAATTAAATACGGCCTACTATTTAGATGGTGTTCAATTATTAAAAGATACATTAAATTCAATGTTTGATATACCTATTCAGCATTACGCAATCATTGATTTTAAAAGCTTTGAATCCTTAATCGATATTTTAGCGCCAGATGGAATTGAGATGGATGTAGAAAAAGATATGTCTGCCTTCATCGGTGTTACTTTGTCAAAGGGTGTCCAAAATTTAAATGGACAAGAGCTTCTTGGCTATGCACGATTCCGTCATGATGCAGAAGGTGATTTTGGCCGTGTAGAACGTCAGCAAAAAGTAATTGATGCACTAAAGGATGAATTATTGTCTCCTGCAAATGTGAATAATCTGCCTAAGCTGATTGGTGCTGCTCAAGGATATATTACAACAGATTTATCGACTACCGAGGAGGTTAAAACGGTTCTTTCGCTTGCTGTTGGTGGGAAGGTAGAAATTGATAAGCTGACAATACCGGTAGAAGGAAGCTATAGCTATCAATCCTACCGTCACGCAGGAGACGTAATTGAAATCGATGTCGAAACAAATAAACAGAAGTTACAGGATTTCTTGCAGCTCGGGGAAGAATAAAGAACTGTCTATCCAGAAATTGCGTTCACATCCATAAGATAAGAAAAATTCCAATCTGTGGCAGGTCTTACACTTTATGAATAAACATTATGCATGATAAAATAAAATGAATATTAAATTCATAGTTTTGACGAGGTGGTTTTTTGGAAAGAGAAAAGGGGTATGAGGATCGGTTAACCAGGGAAAGATCATCGTTTTTTCAAACGCGGTTTATCCGATTTTTAGGTGGTAAAAATCTTTTGTTTTTACTGATTACATTATTATTGGCAGGCTGCATAATTTTTGTATTCAATAAAGTAGATTTTATTTTTTATCCATTACAGGTTTTATTTGAGGTTGTTATTTTACCTGGTGTATTGGCAATTATTGGTTATTATCTACTGCGGCCATTTGTACGTTTAGCCGATAAGAGCGGGAAAGGAAAAGTGCCTCGTAGCCTGGTTATTTTAATACTTTATGTCATTGTGGCAGCACTCATGACTTTACTTTCGCTGCTGGTGTATCCTTTTTTACGCGATCAATTTACAAATTTAGTGGAAGAATTTCCGATGTACTTCATGAAGTTTGTACAAACAACGGTTGCATTTATAAATGATTCAAGTTTTGATGACCTGCTAGCAAGATTCAATTTTGATTCGGACGAAGTATTAACAAATGTTACCGATGATCTAGTGACTACCATGAGAGATACAATTACGAATATCGCTTCATCTGTTGCTTCTGGAATCACTGGATTTGTTTCAACATTAACAGGGATTGTATTATCTCTGGTTACAGTACCTTTCATATTATTTTATTTACTTTATGAAGGTGAAAAATTACCAAAGTTTATTTTACGAATTTTCCCGCCACGTGCGCGCAATGAAGTTGGACAAGTATTGAAAGAAATGGATAAACAAGTGAGTTCATATATACTTGGCCAGATATTAGTTTCAATCTGTATTGGCGTCATGATGACTATCGGTTTTTTAATCATTGGTCTAGATTACGCATTCTTATTAGGGATATTAGCAATGGTTACAAGTGTAGTACCGTATTTAGGTCCTGTAATCGCAATCACACCGGCACTTGTAATTGCCATCGTTACATCCCCAATGATGGTCGTCTATCTAATTATTGTATGGACGATTGTTCAATTAGTGGAAGGGAAGTTCATCACACCAAATATCATGGGGAAATCCCTTTCCGTGCACCCGATTACCATTATTTTTGTTTTGCTGACATTTGGTTCATTGTTTGGAGTTGCCGGAGTAATTCTTGGTATCCCAGCGTATGCACTCTTAAAAGTATTAGTGAGTCATTTATTCAGCTTAGTCAAAAGAAGATATAACCGATATGAACGCGATATCGAAAACAAATATGATATATAATTAACTAAAAGAAAAGGATGTCTCCGTTATCGAGGCATCCTTTGTTTGTTATAGAGATAAGGTTCTTAAGCGATTTACTGCTTCGTTTAATAATTCTTCGTTTTGGACTAGTGCTATTCTTACAAAGCCTTCACCTTCTGAGCCGAATGCTATTCCTGGGACCATCAGAACACCTGTTTGTTCTATGGTTTTAAATGCAAAGCTTACACTATCCAGCTCGTAAGGATACTTTGCCCAAACAAACATTCCTCCCTTGGATGGCGCTACCTCCCACCCAAGGTCCAGCAGGCCGTTCATGAGAGTCGAATGACGTTCAGCAAAGGTTGCCCGTAGTGAAGCCGTGATTTCCTCTGCATGGTCCAGTGCAAGTGCAGCAGTCTTTTGAATCGGATTAAATATGCCGAAATCTAAATTTGATTTCAGTTGTTTAATAATATCAATCATGTCAGCATTTCCAGCAATATAAGCAACCCGAGCCCCTGCTAGACTAAAGCTTTTTGAGAGGGAGTTGATTTCTAATCCAACCTCTTTTGCTCCCGGTACGGCCAGAAAACTGATAGGTGCATCGCCAGAAAAATAAAATTCGGAGTAGGCTGCATCGTGTAAGACAATAATATTATATTTTTTCGCAAACTGGACCACTT
>DAMDNS010000205.1:1352-5348 GCA_032083605.1 Ureibacillus sp. | reverse complement strand
AGAAAATGAGGGGTTTTTCTATCCATAGTCGGAAATTCTCCCCCTATTTACCCCTAATATGAGGTCCATTCTGCATATAACCGGAAAATCTCCGGTTGTTTTACTTTTGAGGAGAAGTATATAACTATTTATAGCCATTAATAAAAGAGGATTTAAGTATCCTTCCTCCCCTTTAAAATAAAGTAAACTCACCAAGATTCCAAAACTTTATTCTTCTTGTTACGAATTTAACGCTCAAATGAAGGTGTCTCATTAAAATTTAATGGGGACATCTTCTTTTTTAGGTAATTTCATGGTACTAAAAAATATTTTTAAAAAGATAATAACTAGTACTTTAGATTAATAGAATGTAGAGAATTATGACTCAGTTTATGAAAGCGCCATCAAGTGCTTTACATAATAATTTATAAGGGGGGAGAGAAATGAAATTCAGTTTTACCAAGGTGCTGCTGTTTAGTTTTGTGGGGATAATTGTTATTGCTGGTCTAGCCTTTTATGCGGGTGTTTTAGTGAAGCAGAGTTTGGACGATGGCAAAACAGAAGACGAGAACAAGGGATTCGTCATTGACACAACTAATGAGGAAGTATCAGAAATCGTAGGAAAAAGCCCTAGTCAACCGGATATTAAAGTCGACTTCGCAAAAGAAGAATGGGGAACGCATGGGGGAGACCTTTACAATCGTCGCTTCTCTGAGCTAGATCAAATCAATCTTGATACAATTGGAGATTTAAAGCCGGAATGGGTTACAAGCTTGGGCTCTAGCCTGGATATGAAGTTTTCCGGTGAAGCAACGCCGATTGTCGAAGATGGAGTAATGTATATTGCTTCTGGAGAAGACGACGTTTTAGCTTTAGATGCAGTTACGGGCGAAAAAATTTGGGAATACCGTCCTGAAATTGAGCAAAAACTCGACACAGTCTGTTGTGGCTGGACTACTCGAGGGGTAGCTATTGGTGATGGAAAAGTTTATGTTGGACTTCTAGATGCAAGATTAGTAGCGTTAGACCAAAAAACTGGTGAAGTGCTTTGGGAAACTGAAGTAGCTGATTGGGAAGAAGGTTACACAATCACTAGTGCACCATTATTCTATAACGGCAAAGTTTATACTGGGGTTGCTGGAGGAGAATATGGAATTCGGGGAAGAATAATGGCCTATGATTCTGAATTTGGTCATGAAGTATGGAGATGGTATTCCATTCCTACACCATATGAAAAGCATGGGGATACTTGGCCGGATGATGAAGATAAAAACTGGTTGCATGGTGGTGCTCCGATTTGGAATACACCAGCAGTTGACCCGGAACTTGGGTATATCTATTTTGTAACAGGAAATACTGCCCCTGATTTAGACGGAAGTAAACGAGAAGGGGATAATTTATATGCCAATTCCATTCTTGCATTAAATGCTGAAACAGGTGAATACGTATGGCATTTCCAGCAAGTACATCATGATATTTGGGATATGGATCCTACCAATCCAGTAATCCTATTTGATGTAGAAATTGATGGAGAAAAAAGGAAAGCCCTAGGTGAAGCCGGTAAAACAGGATGGATTTACTTCTTAGATCGTATAACGGGAGAACCCCTGATTGGCATTGAGGAAAAAGAGGTTCCCCAGCTTGCAGAGCAAAAAACATCTCCTACTCAGCCATTCCCAATTGGTGATGCCTTTGTACCTCAAACGATTACGGAAGAAGATGTAGAACGTGATTTAAGCGATGATTTTGAAGGGGAAATTGGTTCAATTTTTACTCCATTCTGGGATGAACCGATTACTTTAAAACCTGCGCCATCGGGTGGGGCAAACTGGCCACCATCTGCCTACTCTCCAGAAACAGAGTACTTCTATGTACTTGGTTCTGACGGGTATATTGCCTTATCAAGACAAGATGAGGATGCATATGAAGAAGGCGGTATGTGGATGGGTAGTATTTTTGTTCCTGTGACAGATGCTCCTGTACGAGGAACAATTACTGCAATGGATGTAAAAACCAATACAATTGCATGGCAAGTGGATTGGGATACAAGTGCATATTCGGGAGTACTCGCAACAGCAGGAGACTTAATCTTTGTTGGACATAATGATGGTCGTTTAATTGCATTCAATGCGAAAACAGGTGAAGAGGTATGGAGCTATAAAATGGATGCAGGTGCAAATGCTCCATCTGTAACCTATGAAATTGATGGGGTACAGTACCTTTCGATCTTTGCTGCAGGTAACTCTTTAGTAGGAACTCCTCATGGAGATAAGGTTTATACATTCAAACTTGATGGCAGCTGGGATGGAACACCAATCGATGCTTCAGAGGAGAGCAGCGGAGAAAAAATAACAACAAGTGCAGAGCCGACAGAACCGGAAGATAGTGAAGATACAACCGGAGCTACGAGCGATTCATATGAAGTTGGGGTTTCTATTTATGAAGGAAATTGTTTGTCATGCCATGGAAATTTAGGAGCAAATGGCCATAACGGACCGAATTTGCAGCAAAGTACAGTGGCTGAAAATTATGATGATGTTGTTAAAAGGGTAACGAATGGTGGGACATCAATGCCAGCATTTGGAACAATTTTATCGGAAGAAGAAATTAAAGAAGTGGCTCGCTACGTGAATGAGGTATTAACAAAAGAAGATGAGGATTAAAAATTAGGTTGAATAAAGCATCTAGAGATTCCAACAGAATAAAAGAGCGCTTGGAAGTAATGAATCCAAGCGCTTTCCAATGTTTTTAAACTGGGAAAAATAATTCAAGATTTCCAAGCATGTTACTCATCGATTCTAAATCCTTCTCCGTGCACATCTTTTACATCAATAATGGAGACAAAGGCATTCGGATCAATGGAACGTATGATTGTTTTTAGTCGTACTAATTCATTTCGAGCTACAATACAATAGAGTACATCCTTCGATTGCTTTGTATAATGTCCATAGCCATGGAAAACCGTAATCCCGCGTTCCATCTTCTCGGAAATCAGATTCGCTATTTCATCAGGGTTATTCGAAATAATGAGTGCAGCTTTTGCAGAATAAGCTCCATCCTGTACGATATCAATTACTCTAGCCCCTACAAAAACAGCAACTAGTGTGTACATCATAGAACGAGCATCCAAGAATGTCATCCAGGATGCAAAAATTACAAAGGCATCAAACATAAACATAGTGCGGCCCATACTCCAACCAAGGTATTTATGGGCTACACGAGCGATTATATCCACTCCGCCTGTTGTCCCGCCACATCTGAAAATAATTCCTAATCCAATTCCAACAAACACACCGGCAAATAATGCAGCCAGTAATAAGTCGTCATGCAGGTCCAGTGTGAGCTGATGGGCTTGGAAGATACGCAAAAATACAGAAACTGCAACGGTCCCTATAATCGTATAGATAAATTCCTTACGACCAAACTGTTTCCAGCCTATGATAAACATAGGAATATTAAGAATCAGGTTCATGATGGCCGGATCCCAATTTAATGTGAAGTATAAGATTAACGTTATCCCGCTAAATCCACCTTCACCAAGTTCATTTTGAATATTAAAATGTAGAAACCCAAAGCTAAAAATGGCTGCTCCTAATAATATTCCAATAATGTTCTTAATTTTTAAGCCTTTCAAAAAAAAACCTCCAAACTATCACCATAAATATTTTCTTTTCTCATATTTATCAATTCAACTTGCAGTTTGTCCCACGATTTATAAATGTGAATGTGCGTTGGATTATAGGTAAAGAATTAAATAAGATAAAAACGCAGTACTCTGTCGAATATCCGTATAAGGATTTCTTTTTATGTCGATTATGCCCACTTTTTGCAGGCACCCTATACTGCAAGGAAAAGCCCGATTGGTTCAACTAACAATCAGTGGAAATGAATTCCACTGATTGAAGTTTCACCTTACCCCGCATTAACTTGCAGTAAGCCCACCATGGTGACCAACTGCAAGTAAAAGCCCGATTGGTTCAACTAACAATCAGTGGAAATGAATTCCACTGATTGAAG
>DAMDNS010000205.1:0-1252 GCA_032083605.1 Ureibacillus sp. | reverse complement strand
TTTCACCTTATTATGTTGTATTTTTCTTCTTTTGACAACATAGTCCTTTATTATATACGATGATAGTATGTGCATGGTATGATGTCGAGTGAGATATAATGTGAAAATAGTGTAGAAAAAAGTAGATCAATACATATCAAATTTCAACAATATGGTTATAATACCCTAATTTAAAGCTATTAAATACAATTGTATGCCCCGGGACTCGTATGACATAACAAGAAGGTTTTCTACTAAAGCTAGGTAGGGGATTTCTCTTCTGGTTAGTATGCTATAGATCGTCAAGAGGTATCCAATTAAGTGGTAGATTTAATCATATAAATTAAATTTTAATAAGAAAGAAATACGGTTAGAAATGAAAGGATGAATAAAAATGACAATACGAGTAGCAATCGCTGGAAGCAGAGGTAAAATGGGTTCAGAGGCTGTAAAAACAGTCTGTAACCGTGATGGATTAGAGCTTGTGGCAGCATTGGATTACAAGCATGTGGGAGATAGCTTAGCTGAGCTAGAAATGTTTCCCTCTAATCTAGACGTCCCTATATACACAAATTTAACTCAACTAATCACAGAAACAAAACCAGATGTGTTAATTGACTTAACAAATCCGCATTCTGTCTATGAGCATACAAAAGAAGCTATGTTACATAATGTTCGAACTGTTGTAGGGACTACTGGCTTTACAGACGAGCAACTAGACGAGCTGACAAATCTAGCTAGAGACGGGAAAGTAGGATGCATCATCGCACCTAATTTTGCGATTGGTGCCGTGCTGATGATGAAATTCGCAAAAGAGGCTGCCAAATATTTACCACATGTCGAAATTATTGAATTGCATCATGATCGTAAATTAGACGCTCCTTCAGGTACAGGGAAGAAAACGGCCCAAATGATTGCAGAAGTCCGGGAAGCTCAAAAGCAAGGTCATGAATTTGAAACTGAAACTATGCCGGGGGCAAGAGGTGCAGATTTTGAGGGAATGCGGATCCACTCCGTTCGATTACCAGGTCTGGTAGCACATCAAGAGGTACTTTTTGGAGGGGAAGGTCAAATGCTGACAATTCGCCATGATTCGTACAATCGTGAATCCTTTATGGGCGGCGTTGTTTTCTGCGTTGAGAAAGTCATGACATTGGAAGAATTAGTATACGGATTAGAAAATATCCTATAAGAATGGAGATTTAACATGAAAATCGCTCTAATTGCACATGATCGCAAAAAAGATAACTTAGTACAGTTTGCTATTGCTTAT
>DAMDNS010000204.1:0-5358 GCA_032083605.1 Ureibacillus sp. | reverse complement strand
AAATTATCCTCTTAGTTCTTCTACCAATCGGTCAAATTCATATGCACCACGATCGTCACGGCGTAATGCGCGAGCTGTTAACATATCCGAACCTGGAGCTCTACCTAATCCAAGATCGATTCTTCCGGGATACATGGATTCTAATGTACCAAATTGCTCCGCCACCATTAATGGCGAGTGATTTGGCAGCATAATTCCACCTGATCCGACCCGAATGGATTTTGTGTGGGCTGCTAAATACCCAATCAACACAGCGGTAGCTGAACTTGCGATTCCTTGCATATTATGGTGCTCAGCAACCCAATAACGATGATAGCCATAGCTTTCAACCGCTTGAATTAATTCACGACTATTTTGAAACGATTCAGCAGGTGTACTACCTTCTAACACCGGAGCTAAATCGAGTACAGATATTTTCGGCAACAAAATTGATCTCCCCTCTCATACCTACTCAGTATAAAACGAACTCTAAAAGGATTCATTTATTTTATCTCGGGTACGAGGGAAAAGATTGCAGAGTAAAATGAACAATTAAAAGAAAAACTGAAGGTATCCTTGAGATTTCAAGTTTACCTTCAGTCCAAGAGCTCCCTTCATCCAACAAAAACGAAGGAAATATTATTAGTTAGAAGCGATTTCTTCTTTTTTTGCTGTGTTTAGAAGGTCGTTTTCTTCAAGGAATTTCGTGTTAAAGTTTCCTGATTGGAAAACCTCGTTGTTCATCAACGCTTCATGGAATGGGATTGTTGTGTGAATTCCAGGCCCATCTACTTCAAATTCACTTAAAGCGCGATTCATTCTAGCGATTGCTTCTTCACGCGTGTCGGCATGAACGATCAATTTTGCTACCATTGAGTCGTAATATGGTGGGATTGTATAGCCAGCATAGACTGCCGAGTCAATACGTACACCATAACCTCCTGGCGTGATATAAGTTTCAACCGTACCTGCTGATGGCATAAAGTTTTTGTATGCATTTTCAGCATTAATACGGCATTCGATTGCCCAACCGTTAATCTTGATGTCTTCTTGCGCAAACGGCAACGCTTCGCCAGCCGCAATTTTTAGCTGTTGTTGAACTAAATCAACACCTGTAATCATTTCTGTAACAGGATGCTCTACTTGGATACGGGTATTCATTTCCATGAAGTAGAATTTATCCGCTCTGTAGTCATAAATGAATTCAATTGTCCCAGCACCCTCATAATTACAAGCTTCTGCCGCTTTAACAGCAGCTGCCCCCATTTCTGTACGACGTTCTTCAGAAAGTGCTGGAGATGGTGCTTCCTCAACAAGCTTCTGCATACGGCGTTGTACTGTACAATCTCGTTCTCCTAAATGAACTACATTGCCATGTGAATCCGCCAATACTTGGATTTCACAATGGCGGAAGTATTCGATGAATTTTTCTAGATAAACACCTGGATTACCAAAAGCAGCTGCTGCTTCTTTTTGTGTAATTTCGATGCCCTTTACTAAATCCTCTTCCGTACGTGCTACACGAATCCCTTTACCGCCACCACCGGCAGTTGCTTTAATGATTACTGGGTAACCAATTTCGCTAGCCCATTTTTTACCCGTTTCAATATCTGGGACAATACCTGTACCAGGAACCAGTGGAACCCCCGCTACTTCCATCGTACTGCGGGCAACATCCTTGATTCCCATGATTTTGATGGAATCAGATGAAGGACCAATGAATTTAATCCCCGCATTTTCACAAGCTTCCGCAAAATCAGCATTTTCAGCCAAGAAACCATATCCAGGATGAATACCGTCTACTCCTGTCTTTTGAGCGACACCTAAAACAGCCGGGAAGCTAAGGTAAGAATCCTTGGATAATTTTGGTCCGATGCAATAGGCTTCATCTGCCAATTTAACGTGAAGTGCATTACTGTCGGCTTCTGAATATACAGCAACTGTTTCAATGCCTAGCTCCTTACATGCACGAATGATACGTACGGCGATTTCACCGCGGTTTGCTATTAATACTTTTTTCATGATGATAGCACCCCTTACTCAGGTTTCACTAGGAATAGTGGTTGCCCGTATTCAACTAATTGACCATCATTTACTAGTATTTCAACGATTTCACCCTTGATTTCAGCTTCAATTTCATTGAATAGCTTCATCGCTTCAACGATACATACAATTGTTTCTTCCCCTACTTTATCTCCTGCTTTTACATAGGCAGGCGCATCTGGTGATGGCGCTTGATAGAAAGTCCCCACCATCGGAGAAGTAATTTTATGTAATGACGAATCATCTACATTGACAGGAGCGGAAGTTTCCTCCACTTTTACTTCTTCTGCTTTTGGAGCTTCCACAGCAGCAGGCGCTGCAACTGGTGCTGCAGGTTGTACAACTGGAGTCTTCTCTTTTGCCGGTACAACTACCTCTGAAAGTACTCCATTATTTTTTTTAAGTTTAAGTTTAGCCCCATCGTTTTCGTAAACGAATTCATCAATAGATGAATTGTCTACTAATTTTATAATTTCTCTTAATTCTTGTACTTTAAACATGAAAACACCCCTAATGTTTTATTAACTACAATTACCATTTTATATTTTTTTAATACTTTTTGAAATACATAAATAGATTTTTATTGAAAAACATGAAAAAACAGTGCTTTCGTTGCTTGAACGAATGCACTGCGTAATTCCTGTTTTATAAGAATATTATATATAGAATAGCTTTTTTAATAGTAATTTGATGTAGCATCAACTTGTACATTACTAATCTCTTCATTCTCTGAAAGCACAGTATAAACAATTTCGTTTACTTGTTTTGCAGAGATTTCGTCTGATAGAACAGTTACTTTAGCTTTGTCGTCACTAATGCGAACAAATGCATCAGAATAACCAAGGGATTCAATCAGCATCTCTAGCATAGACTCTGAAGACTCTAATTTAATCAATGAATTCATTTCGTTATATGCTTGACTTTTTTCTTCAGCTGAAATGTCATCAGCAGCAATTTGTTCTGTTAATTGAGTTCTTAGCTGATCACGTTCGTTGCTAACTTCCATGCGCATTTCATCGAATAAATAGCTTTCTGAAGTAGTTGTTGTAAGCTCTTCTTCAGTAACACCTGTTAATGTTGTTTCTTGTAGTGTATCATCTGTGAAGATAGTTGTTAAATCCACATTGCGATTTGGTTCAAATACATAATAAACTGAAATGACAGCCGCCAAACTTAGTAGCGTTAATAACCATACTGTTCTTCTTTTTACTTTCATTGTTCATCTCCTCTGTTCTCCATAGGTACAATCATAATTCTGTGAGTAGGCATTTGCATGACTCTACTAATAGTTTCTAAAAGCTGCTTTTTAATAGCTGGGTTAGACGCCCCTTCCGATACAACGAGCAAACCGGATACATTTTTTTCTGTGTCACCTGAACTTAAATATCCATTCAACAAACTGTCTGAGTCTTCTCCAGCAGGCTTTGGACTCTCATAATGGAAATACACCTTTACTTGTCCAACACCTTGAATCTGACCGAGGGCTTGTTCAAGTCTAGCTTCTTCAGCCGATGAATTTTGAGTTTGCTGTTTTTCGCTTGAATCATTCCACGTAACAGAAATGTACGCAATGAACAATAATACTGCAATCGGAATAAAGATTAATTTTTGTTTTTTCCAATTCTTTTCCACCTCACGTTGTCTTAGCGCCCCCTTTCTATTAAATGGCCTTTTAGCATATTGCAAAAAAGGCGCTTACTTTGTTCAGCATCATTATTTTTTCATGTGCTTTTTAACTTGCAATCCTTGATGTATAAAGCTTTGACTTGAACAAAGTTTTCTGTTTCAACACATTGTATGAAGCTAGTCCTAACTCTATGCTTTATAGTTTAAGAAAATCTAACATTGTTGTTAGAAAAATTAATAAGGTTGCTAGTTTCACATAGACAAGAATGTCTTTTTCATCTGCCAGAAGTAGTAAACATTTTCCTATTAAGACAATAGCGATTAGTTTGATCAAAAGCTTTTCCCCACCCCTAGTTGCATAATTACCATTAATATCAACCAAATAAATACAAAGGCAATTCCGAGTAAGATAGCAACTGCACAAAGTAGCAATAACGATTTTCCAACATCATCCAACAAACCACTGATGGTACTTCCAGTAAAGGGTTCAACTATAGCTGCGATAAACTTAAATGTTAGAGCATGTATCAGCAGTCTGCCTGCTGGATAGAAGGAAGCCCCCCAAAAAGCACTCATTGCCCCAAAACCAACAACTGTAGTTGCAGTAGATTGATATTTATGAAAAATAGAAAAACCCTCAACAATAAGCGAACCAACTATCGGTACAGTTTGCTCGATTACCTTCTTGATCGGGCTTGCGATAGCTTGGTCAATCGTAAAGAATGCAACACCTGTAAAAGAAAGTACGGTTACCATGGCTATCAGGGAAGCAGTAATTAATGTCATCACTGTTCCTCGTATCAGCTCAGAAGCCTTTGAAAACGACATATCTTGTATAAACCTTGTACAAAAATCGAGTATCAATGCCACAGTAATGGCTGGAATCAAGATTTTTTTACAAAGTAAAATCAGGATTTCAAAGATGAATAAGATAACCGGACTCCAAGCAATAAATGAAAATACCGAATTTAACACGACTAAAAGAGAAGTTAAAATAGGCGTAATAGCTAAAAAGAAATCAGAAGCGATATTGACTAAATGCCCCATCAGGGAAAAAGCATCCATCACAGTTTGTCCAAGTGTCAAAACGAGAATAATCACAAATAATGTATCTGCAAATGGTTTAAATTTAGGGACAAACGCTTCAACAATAAGAAACAAGATTGTATAAGTCATGATTAAAATGATGGATTGTCCAGCAATTTTCAACGGATCTAAAAAGATATTTAGTATTTCATGCATTGGCGTATAGCCCCTTACTGAAGCTTTTCTAAAATTGACGATAGGTTTGACAATATTTTGCCTAGTTCGCTAGTCCAATAAATCAACAACACAATACGAATCGAGAACATTACAAGTTCGCCAAATGTTTCATATTCCTCTTCTTTAAAAATAGATTGAAAGAACAAACCTAGCTGATAAAAAAGTGCAGAGTACACAAGTTGAGGTACATAAGGCACTGATTGAACATATGAAAGGAGCTGCTCTAAAAAAGGAATAGTAAGCATCGACAATACGAAATATAGTAGGACGAAAAAAAAGATGAGAACAATTATTCCATGTAGTTTGATGTATGTTTCTTTAATAAAGATTAAAAGGATCATCAGAATTACTGCATAAATTAAAAATGTCATAGTTTAACCTAAATTTAGCCATTGGAAGAATGTTAGGATATCGCCAAAGAAAAGCCGTAAAAATCGTATTAGTTCT
>DAMDNS010000203.1:0-5381 GCA_032083605.1 Ureibacillus sp. | reverse complement strand
ATGAAAATTTACCAGGATTTTCCTTCACATAATCCAGCCATTCTTCAAACGTTTGCCAAGGAGCATCTGCTTTCACAATCATGATTTGCTGGTTGCCGAATACTTTTGCGATTGGTTGAAAGCTGTCATGCGCATATTCCACATTCCCATATAGGGGCTGCATGGAAATCGCACGATGTGTAGACATGGCAAGGGTGTATCCATCCGGCTTTGAGTTAAATAAATCCGTGATGGCAATCGAGCCGCTCCCGCCTGGTTTGTTTACAACTACCAGCTGAGCATCAGGTAAATATTTAGGAAGATATTTTTCTATTATTCTCGCACCAATGTCGGTAGAGCCTCCTGCAGCAAACGGTACAATCACTTCAATCGGCTTAGTCGGATACTCATTTTTGGACTGTTTTTCAGCTGAAGCTTCTTGTTGCGTAGTTTCAGAACAACCTGCCAGTACGATAAGCAAAACGGACAAAATGACTAGAATGAATTTTTTCATTTTCCAATTTCCCCCCTAAGGATTAAATGTCAAAAATTCTGCAACAAACGCATAGTTAACCGGGCATCACCTCCAGGTGAAATAAAACTTTTAGAAAAAGCGAAATCAATAATCTCTTTGATTCGAAATTTTAGCCAGGCGGACATCCACTACAGCTGACCTCCCGTTTTTCACTTCATTCATGGCCTGCTGCAATACTTCAGGTAACTCCCTGGGATCTGTTACCATTCTGGCATATGCTCCACCTGCCGCTTCGGCAATTTTTGCCAGTTCGGCCGATTGATCAAAATTCACCCAGTAGCTGTCGGTTTTTTGGGCTATTCCATCCGGATAACGCTTTATTAGATTCATCTTCGTGGCATTCCAGCCCTCATTGTTGTAAATAACGGTCAAAAATGGCGCTTCATATCTGCGCGACATCCAGTGAACCGAGGCAGGAACACTGAATAAGTAGGAACCATCCCCCGTTAATGACACGACCGTTTTTGTTGGATCAGCGAGCTTTATGCCAATCGCTGCACCACCGTTCCACCCCAAGGAAGTACCCCCGCTAGTAAAATAGGTACCTGTCTTTGAACGTGGCAAATGTTGGGATACCGTCATAGTATTGGTAATCGTCTCATCTAATATGACGGTCTCATCGTCTATCACATTTCTCAGGCACGCTGTCAACCATTCCGGTGAAATGATGTTTTCTTCGTATTGCTCTTTCTGCTTCCAAGCCCCACGCTGCTCGTCGTGATATTTTGCTAAACGAAGAAAACGTTCCTGTATTTGGTCCTCGTCGATATCTCTCCTTGTCAGCTCGTCATTTAGTTGAATTAAGGTTTCATACGCATCTGCACGATAATTCTTCAATGAGCGAATGTGCCACAATGGGATTTCTTCCTTAATTGGATCTAAATCAATGAAGTAGACTCTGCAATCGTCTTTTGGCTGAACTTGTGTTGCTACCCAAGGGACATCTGTATCAATAGCGATGATGACGTCTGCTTCGGGAATCAATGGGTTCGGATCATACCCCATGTGGAGGGGGTGGTTCCTCGGGAAATTTACGTAAGTAGGAATTTGCTCCACAACAGGAATTGCTAATTTTTCGCAAAATCGAACTAATTCGGAAACAGCTTTTTCCATTCTGCCAAGATAAGAAGTAATCAACAACGGATTTTGAGATTCTAATAAAGCGCTTACAATTCCATCAAGACCCCCTATGGATAAGGAGGACCGTTCAATGTTCGACCATTCTCCCCAAGAATCGGGTAGTATATCTACATTTTCCTCCAATACTTCTCTCGCCCCGGTCAAATAAACCGGTCCAGCAGGATCACTCTGGGCCATCTGCATTGCTCGATAAACCAGCTGTTTCACATTCTTTCCCGTCCTGATATCTGCTTCCCATTTAATATAAGATCTGAGGATTCCGCGCTGATCATAAACATTTTGCAGGTAATTCACATAGGAATTACGGCTGCCCGGGAGCTCACCGTCCATGGTGAAAGGTGTTTCTCCAGCGAAAATAAAAACCGGAATGCGAGCTCGGAATGCATTATGAACCGCACCACCCAGATTTTGAGTTCCCACATCCGTATGAATGATTACACCCTGGGCTTGGCCTGACATCATGGCATATCCTTGTGCCGCTGATAAAGCGACACTCTCATGCGGACAAATGATGGCTTTGGGAAGCTTTTTACCTTCCTCCTTGGCCTTTGCCAAAGCCTCTATCATCGAAGGATGATCACTGCCTAGATTGCAAAACAAATAGGAAATGCCGACTTCCTGCAGTGCTTCCATCAAAGCATCTGCAGACGTGTACCCATCGAATTTAAGTGCATCGTTCATATATTCATCTCCTTTATTTTTAAAAATTCATCGACTTTCACAACATTGCGGCAACTTCAAGCATAGTTGAATGCCACTGTCGCTATTACTTCCATTCAGAGTTGTAAGCGTTTTTACTTTTTTATATAACAAGCTAAAAAGCATAAGCCAGACAACACAAGAAAAAGTTGTACAATCCTCTTAATAATTAAAGGAGCACATGAAATTTGATTATTCTAAAAATTCTGTACAGTCATCGTAACATGGGCTATACTATACTACAAATATCAATTAAATATCGTTGAGATACTATTAAAGTATGGGTAGGTGATTACTAGATGGATATAAGACAATTACGTTATTTTGTGACAGTGGCAGATGAAGGACAAATAACACGTGCAGCCAAAAAATTGAATATGGCTCAACCACCCCTAAGCCACCAGTTAAAGTTAATTGAAGAACAGCTAGGGACCACTTTATTTTTCCGGAACAGCAGGAGCGTAGAGTTAACGGAGGCCGGGTCGGTTCTCTATCAACGTGCAATCAGTATCCTCCATCAACTGGATGATACTTTAATTGAAGTAAAAGAAACCGGTGATGGAATACGTGGACAGCTATCGATTGGCACCGCTAAAACATGTGCGGTGATTTATCTGCCGGAAAGAATTCAATCATTCCTCAGTAACTATCCACTTGTTACATTCAGTGTATTGGACGGCCATCCCTATCAAGTCGTCAAATATGTCGAAGAAAGACTCGTAGAATTAGCAATAGTTCGCTTTGTTTCGGACCTGCATTTAGATTATGAATCTAAAACATTACAAATAGAGCCCTATGTTTTATTCATTCCAAGTAAATGGGAATGGGACCCATCCAGAACATCGATTTGCATGAAAGATCTTGAAGACATCCCGCTCGTCATGGTTGTCCGGGAAAATAAGTACGGAACCTATAGCGCCTTCCATGATACCTGTATCAAGCAAGGAATCAAAACGAAAGTCGTATGTGAAACTCATGACGCAGCCATTATTTTCTCCTTTGTCGCTGCCGGATTGGGTGCAACCGTCATGCCAAAATCGACGCTTTCCATTCACCAGTCGAATATAAAGCAATCGGATTTTAAAATAATCGAAATTGAAGATTGCCCTTTGTTTAATAAAACCACCCTTATCTGGGACAAAAAGCGCCCCCTATCAAAAGTTGCCCAACGTTTTATTGAAACGTTTTGAGCAATCTTTGATGAAGTCATGATGCAGTAGTAAATACTTGCGATAACTTCAGAAATACGCCTTTAATCACATATCTATGCCGACATACCGATAGTTTCCGAGAGGCCAAAAAAGGGCATTTTTCATGAAGAAAGATTCTTTCTTTTTTCATGAAAAACGCCCTAATATCTTTTAAGCAAATATGAATTTAGTGAAACTTTCCTAGCAGAATATCAAATTAAAAAAGATAGGAATCACTATATTTAATCTTTGAATAATCTAATGTTAGATAGAATCTACCTCTTTTTATTTTACCACGTGAAAAATAAAAGATTTTGATTCTTTAGTAGCTTGTTTAAACTCCCAATCTCCATAGGCTTGGATTTGTGAAAAGCCTTCCAGCTGTAATGATTCATAGATTTCTTCTTGTGTTCGGAATTTTAGTTGCATTTTTTCGCGCACGATTATTTCATCCGTCCGTGCAATTTTCACAATTTCATAAAACGAAAAAACATCATCTTCTTCTACGAACCCCTCATATTCCGTCCATATTTCAAGTTTCTCCCCGCTCACCTGATCGGTTGCAACATCAGGTGTTAAATCCTTTTCCCACTGTTCCCATGCTTTAGCTAATGGATTGCGCGTATCAAAAATAAAGTGACCCCCAGATTTCAGTGCCCGGTATACATCAGAAATTAATTTCTGCCAACTTTCCTGTGTAAGAAACACTTGCGCAACATTTGCAGTCATAATAACAGCATCATACGCATTTGTTTGTAAACTTGTACTATCGCCAACTATCCAAGAAACTTCGTTGGGACACTCCTTGTTTTTCGCTTGTTCGATCGCTTCTTCATTCGGATCGATCGCAGTAATTTGATAGCCTGCTTTCGCAAAATGGATAGTCAGTCTGCCTGTTCCACAACCCAAATCAGCTACTTTTTTTGCATTAATCTTACTCAGCAATTCCAAAAAGAATTCATCGTCTTTACCCCAGACATTGATTTGGTCATATACTAATGGAATCATTTATCCTCCTGCTTTCTCTATTGGCTTTTTCTTACTAGGCTTCTGTGATATGGCTCTTAATTGTAAAAACAGACGCATTACTTATTAAAGAAATGCGGCCGATTGCTAAGGATAGTTATTCGACTGAAGAACCCATACTTTACTGAGATTCAATTATGTCAAGCATTATCGAATCTCCAAATGCTCTGACATCTTTTAAATAATCGTAGCCCTCCGGATTTCCAAAGCTATTGAATGCTCGTACAGCTACAATATTTTCGCCAGGAATAACCAGTAGCGTGACCGTGGTATACCCCAGAATCTGATATGCACTTTTAGGAACAAGTCCACCTATTTCCGAACGTTTTGCTTGCGACCCTTTCACGAACCAAAAAATCCCATTCTCGGGTAAATCGGCGTCTAGATAAGGCGGATTTTGAATCGTAGTTGCAAGTTTAATAATGTTCGGATCGATTATTTGTTTTCCGTTGAAAATGCCGTTATTTAAGTGTAAAAGACCCCACTGAGCCAGTTCCCTTGCAGAAGCATACATATTCATCTTGCTGCCATTAAGCTCAGGAAATGCTGACCAATGTCTATCATTATCTTTTCGGATAACTTCAACAAAAGAATCATCAAACGTGTTGTACCAATTGGTTTCAGTCAAATTTAACGGCTTAAATATTTCTGCATTTAAAATTTCAGCAATGGTTTTGTTCGTTGTACACTTAATAATTTCAAAAATCAGGTCCACATTTATGCCGCGATATGCCCAATTTGATCCAGCAGGAAATTCCCTTTCCACTTCCCCGTCACTTTCTGTCAGGCCATGTGAATGAGTGACTAAATGA
>DAMDNS010000202.1:0-5383 GCA_032083605.1 Ureibacillus sp. | reverse complement strand
TGACTTTGAATATAATAGCTGTTTTTCACTTAAAGCCTTTTATAAAAGGAGTGATTTGAATGGAAAAGAAGAACTTGCAATTGGTTACGGATTTACGACACGAATTGCATACACATCCCGAGTTATCCTACGAAGAAGTATGGACGAGACAACGTTTGATCAAATTCTTGAAGGAGCACACAAAGAATCTTGAAATAATTGATGAAGGAAAGAGGTACTTTTATGCGGTTTACCGGGCTGGTGAGGGTAAAAAAAATATTGCCTTCCGAGCAGATTTTGATGCACTTCCTATTCCGGAAACCATTCAACTTCCATGGGCTTCAACAATTCCCGGTGTTGCCCATAAATGCGGGCATGATGGGCATTCTTCTTCCTTGGCTGGATTTGCTCTTGAAGTCGACCAAAAAGGAGCGGATCATAATATCTTTTTCCTATTCCAGCACGCAGAGGAAACGGCTCAGGGTGCGGTAGAGGCACAAGAAATTATTCAAAAAGAGAACATCAACGAAATTTATGGCTTCCATAATATGCCCGGCATTCCGTTAAAGACAGTCAGTATCATTGATGGCACTGCCCATTTTGCTTCTCGAGGAATGTCTATTGAAATGACCGGTTTTCCGTCCCATGCCAGTGAGCCTGAAAAAGGGGTTAATCCTTCTTATGCTATTGCAAAAATTATTGACTCTATCCCGTCATTAACCTCATCCGAAAAAAACGAAGGGCTTGTCCTATGTACGATTATCCAAATTGATGTTGGCTCTGAAAACTATGGGATTGCTGCTCATAGTGGAGCTTTGAAAATGACCATTCGGGCAGAGAAGGAAGCAGAATTAGATGAGCTGCAAAGCAATCTCGAAAATTTGGCAAAGCAGCTAGGAGAAGATCAAGGAATTAAAGTTAACTTTGAGTATAATGATATATTCCCCGAAACGGTTAATACAAAGGAATGCTCAGATAATGTAAGGAAGGTGTGTGAGAAAAAAGGATTACCATGGCAGGAATTAGCTCAGCCTTATCGCGCTTCGGAGGATTTCGGCGAATATTTGAAACAAATCAAGGGCTCTTACTTTTATGTTGGAAGCGGACTGGATCATCCAGGTCTTCACACACTTTATTACGACTTCCCCGATGAAATTATCGAAACCGTTGTAGAAGTTTATAAAGGTCTTTCCTGTACTCGGACGTGATCATTTAACGCATACAAAAAAATCCGTTTCTTAAGGAGATTTTCCTTTGAAACGGATTTTTTTATAGAAGCGAGATAATCATTCCACCAACTACCCCTGTAGCCACAACTATCCACGGAGCCGTCTTCCAATAAGTAAGCATGCTAAATAAAAGAACCGCAAATACAAAATCGATTGGTTCAATAATTGCAGAAGTAAAAATCGGATCATAAAGAGCCGCGATTAATATCCCCACAACCGCTGCATTCATGCCCATGAACGCACCTTTCATCTTGCCGTTTCTGCGTAATGCATTCCAAAATGGAAGTGCCCCAAAAACAAGTAAAAAGGCAGGTAAAAAGATTGCAATTGCTGCAAGAATACCACCTAGCCAGCCATCCATAACAGCTCCAATATATGCTGCAAAGGTAAACATCGGACCCGGCACTGCTTGGGTTGCCCCGTATCCGGCTAAAAATGCTTCTTCACTAATTAAGCCCGTAGGAACGAATTCCCGCTCCAGTAACGGCAATACCACATGTCCGCCCCCAAATACCAGGGAGCCGGCACGATAAAAACTATCGAACATCGCTACTAAACGTAAAGATGTGATTTCTCTCAGGATAGGGAGAAATATCAATAGACCAAAAAATAAGGTAATGCAAAAGGTCCCGAATCTCTTTGTAATAGGAAATCTAAACCTAGAGGTGTCCTCTTCATTTGTTTGTTTAAACATGAAGAATCCTATCACACCAGCTAATAATATAATCCCTACCTGAACATAAGCGGTTTGCCCTAACAGGACGACGGCTATCGAAAGAATGGCAAGTGCCTTTCTCGGTAGATCAGGCGTTAAATTCTTGGCCATTCCTAAAATCGCATGGGCAACAACTGCAACAGCCACGATTTTCAACCCATGGATCCAGCCGGCATCGCCCACATCAAAGCTTTGAACAAGCAGCGCGAAAATAATTAAAGCAATCACAGATGGCATGGTAAAACCTAAAAATGAAACGATACCGCCTAAAATGCCGCCTCTCATCACGCCTATCCCAATCCCTACCTGGCTACTAGCCGGACCCGGCAAGAACTGGCATAAAGCAACAAGGTCAGCATATTCTTTTTCATCCAGCCACTTTTTTCTGCGAATGTATTCCTCATGAAAGTACCCTAAATGAGCTGTTGGTCCACCAAATGAAGTGAGGCCTAATCGGGTTGATACCTTAAGTATTTCAAGTAAAGTTTTTAACGATGCAGCACTTTTATTTGAATTCATAACTGATAGTCCTTTTCCTCCTCTTTTTTCATAACATCTTATCAAAGGAGGGCGTGGTATACAGCCTAATGAGTTTTTCTTTACAAAACTTTAAATTATATTCCTATAACATTTTACTTCTTTCTTATTTAATAGAAAAAGAAGAGAAATCAAAGATATAAGATTCCTCTTCACCATTTATAGTCTAAATATTTTTCACTTTTTCTATTTCGGCAACCTCTTCAATTTTAATATCCTCCGTTACATCTTCCATCACATCTTTTGTTGACGTTTTAAATTCTCTTAGTGTATCTCCTACAGCTCTACCTAATTGCGGTAATTTCGAAGGTCCAAAAATTATTAATGCCAAAACTAGGATGATGATCAATCCCGGTACGCCAATACTTGCCATAAGTAATCTCTCCTTTAAATAATCTAAGTTAACTCGCCATTATCCTCTGCGTAAGAAAGTTCTCTATCTTTTCTCCTTTTTTCAGCCCAGCTTGAAACGCTAATACTAATCTCAAATAGCAGCAGCAATGGGATAATAATAACGAAATCAGAAACAAAATCTGGAGGTGAAATGGAAACACCCACGATGATTAAAATAAAATAAGCAACCTTTCGCATCTTGCGCAGCTTCTCAGGTGTTACAACGCCTATATTTGTTAAAAACAAGATGACTACAGGCAGCTCAAAAACAAGACCCACTGGAATGGTTAGATTAAAAAGCAAGGAAAAATACTGCTTAATTCCATAGGTTTCAATAGCACCAATCGATACATTCACATTCGATAGAAAGTTAAGCATTAGTGGAAATAATACAAAATAGCTAAAGCTTATCCCTAATATAAAAAGGAAAAATGAAATTGGAATGTAAAATATCGTTCCTTTTGCTTCCCTTTCATTTAGCCCCGGCTTCACAAATAACCAAATCTGCCAGAGTGCGATGGGCAATGTAATCAGAATCGCTAAAACAAGTGCACACTTTACATAGATCATTAACCCATCTGTGTATCCAAAAAGATTCCAGTCTACACCTTCTGCAGAAGGCTGCTCCTTGATGAGGTTTAGGGTTTTGGGAGCAAACCAAAAGCCAACGACAAGAGAAAATAGCAATGTTACCGATACGATAATTATCCTTTTTCTTAACTCTTCTAAATGTTCTACGAGCGTTAATTCATTTTCTTCTCTCATTTTTATCACCTTGGTTTGTATGTGGACCAGGTCCCCAAACTATTCTGAATTGTTCCGGAATTGTGTGTGGACCTGGTCCCAATACTATTCTTGAATTATTTTTTTATTGTTCTCAGAAAGTGAAAAGTTATTCTATGTAAAATTGTTAAAAAAAATATATATTTTCGAGCTAATTCGTCAAAATAATAAATAGGTATTTGACCCATAAAGCGAATCATAGTAATATTTCTCTCATAATTCAAAAAGAATAGGTGTTGAAATTTGTCGAATTTATTTAGAAAAAAACAGATTGATGATTTACTAAAAAATAAAGACGGGGTACAGCTTAAGCAAACGTTAGGTGGATTTGATTTAATCTTGCTTGGTGTTGGGGCTATAGTTGGTACCGGAATTTTCATCCTTCCAGGAACGGTTGCAGCTACACATTCTGGACCAGCAATTGTTTTTTCTTTCATTATTGCTGCATTTGTTTGTGCTTTGGCGGGGATGTGCTACTCTGAGTTTTCTTCTGCAATCCCAGTTACGGGTAGTGCTTATACATATGGCTACATTGTATTCGGTGAGGTCATCGCTTGGCTTGTCGGCTGGGCACTGGTATTAGAGTATGGATTGGCTTCCGCCTCAGTCGCGACAGGCTGGTCATCTTATTTAATTTCGTTGTTGGAAGGGCTAAATATTACCATTCCTCAAAGCTTGGCTGGTCCATTTAATCCAGCGGGTGGAACTTATGTCAACTTGCCTGCCGTTTTAATCGTGTTAGCGATATCCTACTTGCTTTCACGCGGTATGCAAGAATCTGCGAAAATCAATAAGATTATGGTATTTGTAAAAGTCGGTGTAATTCTTTTATTTATCGTCGTTGGCGTCTTTTATGTTAAGCCGGATAATTGGCAACCATTTATGCCTTTTGGATTTGAAGGCGTTTTAGCAGGTGCTGCACTGGTGTTCTTTGCCTTCCTTGGATTTGATGCCGTTTCTTCTGCGGCTGAGGAGGTAAAAAATCCACAAAAGAACCTACCGATTGGAATCATCGGTTCATTATTGGTATGTTCATTGCTATATGTGACGATTTCTTTAGTATTAACGGGAATTGCTCCATATACAGATTTAAATGTCAGCAATCCTGTAAGCTTCGTTATTCAGCTTGTAGGACAAGATTGGATTGCGGGTATTATTTCACTAGGGGCAGTTACAGGGATGATGACCGTTATTCTTGTCATGCTATACGGTGGTACACGACTTATTTTTGCTATCGCTCGAGATGGCTTACTTCCAAAATCATTATCTAAAGTGAATCCTAAAAACCAAACGCCTGTTATTAATACATGGGTATTCGGGATAGCAGTAGCCTTCTGTGCAGGGTTTATTCCTTTAAGTAAACTAGCCGAGTTAGTAAATATGGGGACTTTAATCGCCTTTATGATCGTTTCGATCGGTATTCTCTATTTAAGGAAAAATAAAGACATACCATCAGGAGGCTTTAAAGTGCCGTTGTTCCCGGTACTACCGATTCTATCGTTCTTTGCTTGCCTATTTTTAATAAGCCAGCTGTCGATTAATACGTGGATTGCTTGTGGCATCTGGTTTGTCATTGGGTTAATCTTCTATTTCTTTTATGGACGAAAAAATAGTAAGTTAAATAACTAAAAAAGTGAGTCCCATCTTGATGACGGGGCTCACTTTTACTTTAGTTTCCGTTTTGCAAATATAGCTGGTAGAGATACGCACACCATTTGCATTGGTCATTCTCTTTAATATTCTTCAA
>DAMDNS010000201.1:0-5399 GCA_032083605.1 Ureibacillus sp. | reverse complement strand
CCACCATGTTATCAACTATGATCTGCCATGGAATCCAATGAAACTCGAACAAAGAATCGGGCGTGTGCATCGTCTGGGACAGGAAGAAGATGTGCATATTTACAATTTAGCTATAGAAAATACCATCGAACAGAAAATATTGGACTTGCTTGGCAGTAAAATTGATGTATTTGAGAAAGTAGTAGGAGATTTAGATGATATTTTAACACGAAAAGCTTAAGGGATTTTTCCAGTAAAAAAGAGTAAAGATAGAATATGATAGTGCGATGAACAAAAGGAGGAAGCATAACCATGTATGCAGAACAAGTTCATGACTATTTGAAAACGTTTTTTAAAGAAACAAATTGTGAGATTCTTTCAGATGAGGGACATTCAATTTTAGTGCAGTTAACTGTAGATATGGATAAAAGGATCATGAATCGCCCATTTTATTGGCAGTATATCGAAGCGACAAATAGTCCACCTAATCCGTCACGCCTTAATCTAATCACGGATCGAACGAAAATCCAAAATCAATTTATGGGTGAAATGATTCATTTTGGTTCAGGCAGGCTGCATCAGATTTTTAAAGCTACCAAAGAGCTGGGCTCCTTTGTCAAGATGTATCAGCACTCGACAAACACAGCAGGAACCCGAAATCTTACTCCTTATTTTTGTGTGAATTATAAGGTGTCTTACTATTGCGATCAAACCAAAGAGGTACTATATTCTTTAGGAATCAATTTAATCAATGGGGATATTGAAGATAACTTTCACGAATTTGTTAGTAAGCTGGATCTAAAAGTTGATATTCCGGATAAAACCTTTTGCCTGCAATATATTATTAAGCCTACAAGAGCTTTGGAGCGTCTCGACGCCATGATACAAAATATTATTCAAAATGATGACCATTCCTGGGCGGAGGAAGCCAAAAAAAGATGGGAAAAAGAACTGGAAGTATTAAATTATTTCTATGAAGGCATAGAAGAAAAACCAGATAGTTACGAAATCGAAAAAAAGGGTCTCGAAGAACGCTTCAACCCCCGTATCAAAGTAGAAATCATAAATGGTGGGCTGTTTTATTTGCAGTAGAATTTATCTCAGAGTTTTAAGTCCGTGTGTTCATCATTTTCAGAAACGCTCAATTTCTTTGGGCGTTTTTTTGACGGAAAAGTGCACATTAGGATAGTCGCTAAAAGGTTCGAAGTTAGGCAAAGCAAGCTTATAAAAACTATTTCAAAATTACTTGAAAGTGAATAGAAAGGCATATAAATTGGCTACCATGATAGAAAAGAGCATTTAAAAGGAGAAATAATAAACATGCGAAAAAAATACATCTATGCCATTTTATCAATTGCTGTTGTACTTGGTGTAATCGGTTATTTTGCAATTGATACGACGGAGCACGCACCTGTTGAAGATGAGAAGCAACTAACAGCTGCTGATGTGTATTGGTCGTATACAGGTGAAACAGGACCTGAAAAATGGATGAATGTGAATTCTAATTATGAAGCGTGTGGAAGAGGTGAGCTTCAATCACCTATTAATATCGAAATAAAAGCAGAGGCGGATCAACAAGAAGCAGTGAAATTAGCAGAACAAATTTCGCTTAATTATGATCAGGCCATTTTTGCGGTCGAGAATAATGGGCATACAATTGAAGCGAATTCAACAACCCTTGAAAACTCATTGCTGATTAATAATAAAGAATTCAAACTAACAGGAATACATTTCCATTCACCTAGTGAACATCAATTAAATGGTCAATATTTTGATATGGAAGCTCATTTATATCATGAATCGGAAGAAGGGCACTTAGCTGTAATAGGATTATTTATAGAAAGCGGAGAAGAAAATCAGGTGTTGGCAGAAATGTGGGACGAAATCCCGACAAATGGTAAAGAGGCTGCAAAAATATTAAAGAATCCAGTTGATTTACAGTTACTGTTGCCAGAACAGAAAAGTGTTTATCAATATGTTGGCTCATTAACATCACCTCCATGTACAGAAGGGGTAACCTGGTTTATTTTAGAGCAGCCAATCGAAATGTCGGATGATCAAATCAACCGATTCAGTTCCATCTTCTTGCAAAATAACCGACCTATTCAAGAATTAAATGGCCGAGATGTCTATAAATTCAATTTAAATTAATAATAAAACGCGATTGATCAGAAAATTTTCTCAATCGCGTTTTTTTATTTATTAGTGTGAAAAGTTTTAAGACGATCTATCTTTGTTAAAAACTTCTACATCGATTAAACGGGCACCTACTTTATGAAGTACCTCTTCAATTTCTTTTATAGTAGTTTGTTGAGCATCTTTGCCAAGCGTTAAAATTACTCTTCTTAAGTACCAATTGTCATCATCAATTGTAAAAACGCTATGAACTGAAGTTTTTTTCTTTACAAGAGTTAAGACTTTAGCCAAAATTCCCTCTGTATCAGGTAACGCTATAGTCAATGCATAGCTTCCTGTTTTATAGCCCCAGGCTTCTTCAAGTAATTCAAAAACCTTAGAATGAGGTAGTATGCCCACGAAATTTTGTTCCTCATCCACAACGGCGAGATAGGGAAGTCTTTTGATGGAAAAAAAGCTTTCGAAAAATGAACTTTCCTCATAAATTATGCCATCCTGATCTCGAGCCAATTCAACAATCGGTATCTCTTCTTTTTCGTGCTCTAACATATGCTCCAAAATCGATACTTTATAGGCGTTTCCGACAAATTTCTGTCCACTATCATCCAGTATAGGAATACAGCGATAGCCAGAATTCTTGAGCTTTGCTAATACTTGAGAGGTTGTTTCTGATTCTTTACACCAAACGACCTCATTTTTCTTTAGTAACCTTTGTTTTATAATCATTACAAATTCTTCCCTTCTATTCGAACCAAACCATGCATGTAAAGCTACTACTGGGATTTTGGGCAAATGAATTTCAGTATATTTTATAATATGAATCCTCAATTAGAGATATACATCTTCCACGTATAAAATAAATGCAAATGTCGAAAATAAATGAACACAAGAGTAAGGAAATTGTGTAGCTAAAAAACATCTTATAGGAGGGAATATGGGAATCATTTATCGGCTTGCGTTAGTTCTTGTAATTATCGGTGCTGTAAACTGGGGTTTGATCGGTTTATTTGAATTCGATTTAGTGGCAACACTTTTTGGTGGCCAAGAAACCACGGTATCAAGAATTGTATATGGATTAGTCGGATTAGCTGGATTACTTAGTATCCCGTTGCTGTTTAAGGCATATGATGAAGATGACGTAGAAATTGCTAATAACACTCACAGCAATGCCTACACGAATATGAATTATCAAACGGAATTTGGTGAAGAGGAAGACTTTTCAACGGTTCAAAAAAATCGTGTAAGTGATGTTGACCAAGCATCCCGTTTTCCCCAGGCTCAAAAAAATCGAGCTTTGGAGTTATATGACAATGATGGTAAAGGTAAGGACGATAAGGATCAGCTTGTATAAGAAATGTTTCGAGTGGGTATAAGTACCCGCTCGTTTTTTCATTTGAAAAACGGTATTCTCAAGGTGAGAATACCGCCGTGTTCAACCTATTTTGTAAAGAATTCATACTTTTTAGGGAGACTTACACCCAATTCTTCTAGGTCTGCTTTTGCCTGTTCAATGCGTTCTTTTACTTTGATTTTAGCTGCATCATCTAATTTTTCAAAGCTTTCATGCATTGGGTGTTTCGGCATTTCAATACCTAATTCTGCAAGCTTTTTATGGGCTTCTTCTTTTGTGATCTTACCTTCTTTTTTCTCTTTAAAAATCGCCTTTACTTTTTCTTTTGTTGCATCATCCAGGTTTTCAAATAGCTTGCATTCTTTGTGTTCTGGCGGGTCAACACCTAGCTCGGCCAACTGTTTATCGGCTTCTTCTTTAGTAATCTTCTCCTCTTTCACTTGCTCAAAAATAGCTCTAACCTTATCTTGAGTAGCCGTGTCCAGCTTTTTCATTTGTTCATGGAATTTGTTTTGAGGAATTTCAATGCCCATGCCCTTTAAATCAGCTTTTAGTGCGCTTAAGAGCTCATCTACTTTTGTTTTTGTTGCATCATCTAATTTATCGTACTCATCATGAAATTTGTGCATGCGTTCGTGCTCGTGTGCCGATACAGGGGCAATACTTGTAGACATTAATCCGATTGAAAGCAAAGCAGTAAGGAAATAAACCCAAAGTTTGTTTTGTTTTTTCAATGTACTCACTCCTAAGTGTTTGTTTAATTTGATGGTGGATAGGGATGTGAAAAGAAAAATATGTCACCACCTTGTTTTCTTTTCAATTGTCGCTTTTCCCAGTATAAAATGTGACATAATGAGTCACTCATCACAATTTTTATTCTGTGTCGGAAAGTCTAGAATAATGTAACTAAATTGAATTTTTTTTGCCAAATAACATAATAAGAGGTTACATAAAACGAAAAGTATGTTGAAAGCTAATCATGAAAACGATGCCATCTTTTGATTGAAGAACCATTTAATAGGTAATAATTAATATAAATGGAAAAAAGAGGTGAAATGATGAGCTATCCTTATTTATTGCTTATTTGTTTGTTGATGATGTTAATGGTTGCTCTTGGTATGTACTATTTAGGAATTAAAATTTCATATAGCTATATTCTGTACAACGCTTCAATTAGTATTGGATCCGGTGTTCTTTTCTTTTTAGCCAAAATGGTTTTCACTTATAATAAGGTTGGTCCCATTGAACAGTGGGCAGATATTGCCATTACAATGATTCTCTTAACTGTGTGGATTGTATGTCTTGTGGAGACTTTAACCATAGAAGTAGTTGAAAATGGAAGAGAAATGAAGGATACAATGATCTCCGTTGCAAAGCGGGTTAAAGCAACCGACTATAAAACGATTCCTTATAGAATCACAAATCAGCTTAAAACTATTAATTTCAAAGAAATGCCACTCAAATCTTTAATATGGCTTAGTCGTATTCCGGTTAAAACAAAAAATTGGTTCGTAAAAAATAAGCTTAAGTTAAAGATCCAAAAGCTAGCTGGTGATTTTCACAAATATAGAGAAATCAACAAAAGGGTGTGACAAATTTTGAAAACGGGCGTCTTTCTTGACCGCGATGGTGTTATAAATGAAGTGTTAACGAACAGAGTTAAATTTGTTAATAAACTAAAGGATTTTTATTTTTTACCTGGTGTTCCAGAAGCGATAAAGAAGCTGAACGATCATTTTGATTATGTGTTTGTAGTCACTAATCAAGGCGGTGTGGGGCTAGGGTTTATGAAGGAAGTACAGCTTATTAAAATCCATGAGCACATGGTTAGTGAATTAAAAAAATTTGACGCTATCGTGCATGATGTTGCTTTTTGCCCACATAAACCAAAAGCTGGCTGTGAATGTCGAAAGCCTGGAAGCAAGATGATTGA
>DAMDNS010000200.1:0-5406 GCA_032083605.1 Ureibacillus sp. | reverse complement strand
ATCGTCAAACTCAAGGAAGTCCGTCACCATGCCGATTGGATCGTTGGCATGTGCAGCCCAGTCAATTTTACTTCCTTCTACCATCAAGAAGAAGCCGTCCTTGTCTTTACTTAAAGTATCGATTGCTTTATCTGTCATTTCAGCTAAAGATGGCTCTTCCGGCTTTGTTTTCTCGCGGTCCAATTCATAAGCAAGTGAACTTGGCGCAAAGCTGCCCCAGATTTTATTCGATTTGGAATCTAGTAATTCGTCACGATTCGTTACGAAATCATATTTTTTATCTTCAATAACGGATACAAGGTTGTCCCCGTCTTTACGTGTTTTGCTTAAAGAATCATTTCCGCCGCCAAGTACGACATCGATATTCTGGAAGACCTGTTGTTCACCGATATCATCATAGTTTGAACGGCTTGCTGCATGAGATGAGAACCCGGCAGGTGTGGCGTGTTGAATTTCAGAGGTAGAGACGATCCCAGTCGCGCGGCCAGAAAGCTTCGCCCCTTCTAGAACATTGGCTACCGGCTTGAATGCATCCTTCTCTGCCACTTTTTCAACTCCAGGAGTCGTCACAAGGGAAGGCAGCACCCCAACATAGCCGCTGTTTGATTTATTGCCTGTTGCTAAGGCCGTTGCTGCAGGGGCAGAGTCTGTAATAGCCGATTCTGCAGAATACGTACGAACTGCGCCTGTTAGTATATTATCCAATGCCAGCTCTTCGCCTTTGTACCAGCGAGCTAGTGTACTCACATTATCACTGCTTCCATCCATCACGAGCATGATGACATTTTTTGCTCCGTCAGTTTTCTTCTCTTTCTCTTTTTCCTTCGCTAGTGCATTTACTGAAGCAAAGCTAAGTGTCGATAGAGCAAGTGACCCTACTAAAGCCACTGAAAGCCATTTTTTCTGAATACCTGTCATTTTTGATAATCCTCCTAGAAATATATTACTTTCAGATTTAATTCTAGTAGGTTTATATTTAGTTAGAGTTTAGGAAATGTAAATTTATGTTAAGATGTGTAAATGTTGAGAGAGTAGGTGGACGGGAATAGAAAAAAGGACTACCCGTTCGATAGTATTATTCAATACTATCGAACGGGTAAGTCCTTTTGGTTATGCTTCAACTACTTCTGGAATCTCGGGAGTCTCCTGGTCTTTGTTCTTGCGAGAAGCTCGTGAACTCCAATATGTTGCTAGGATTGGGCCAGAGATATTGTGCCAGAAGCTGAAGATGGCACTTGGTACAGCCGAAACCGGATCGAAGTGTGCCATGGCCAAGTTTGCACCCAAACCAGAGTTTTGCATGCCGACTTCAATGGAAACAGCTTTCTTGTCTTCATAGTTCAGCTTGAATAGCTTCCCTATTAAATAGCCGAACAAATAACCTAACGCATTGTGTAGAATAACGATCGCAAAGATGATAAGTCCAGTTTCTAAAATACGATCACGGCTGCCGCTAACAACAGCTGCCACGATTAATACAATGGCAATAACGGAAACAGTCGGCAGGATGGCAACGCCTTTGTCAACAACAGGCTTCAAGAAAACCTGAGCTAAAATCCCTAACACAATCGGGATTAAAACGACTTTAACAACGGACATAAACATGGCAGAGAATGAAACAGGCAGCCATTCGCTTGCAAGCAAGTAAATTAAAGCTGGCGTCATAATCGGTGCCAGTAATGTAGTAATAGATGTAATGGTTACTGATAATGCTGTATTTCCTTTAGCCAAGAAGGTCATAACGTTTGAGGAAGTTCCGCCTGGACAGCATCCTACCAAAATTACCCCTACTGCAATTTCAGGTGGCAATGCAAAAAGCTTCGCTAATCCAAATGCAAGCAGCGGCATGACAACAAACTGTGAAACGACCCCAATGGCAACGCCTTTTGGCTGTTTAAGGATCAATTTGAAATCTGCAAGCTTGATCGTCATCCCCATACCGAACATGACAATTCCCAGTAATGGAGTGACATATGCGCCTAACCATGTAAAGTTTTGCGGTAGCCAAATGGCCAATCCGGCAGCGACTAAAACCCATAGAGCAAAAGTATCACCAGCGAATTTCCCGATTTTTTGTAAAGTGTTCATGATGGTGTAACCCCTTTTCGATTGATTGGTTATCATTCTATGACAATAGTGTCAGAATTACAATAAAATTCTGAAAAATTAGTATATTTCCATTGAAAAGAGAAAAAACCATTAACAAGGTAGAAATAATGAGAAACTAGCAAAATTTTGGGATAGGCCATTTTTAGTAGATTTTGTAAGTTAAGTTGCGGATTTTTCCGTGTTATTTATAAAAATTATTTCATTATAAAGTTAACATGAGGGAGAGAGTTAGAAGAGGGAATTGGAGTTTTGTCAATCATCTTGTCGTTAGATTATTGTATTTTCATACTATTTTTGCTATACTGTACTTTGTAGGTCTATAAAAAAGTCTCAAACTTTCTATAGACATAAATGCAACTAAGGCTTATCACCTAAAAAAGCTTGGCGATAAGTCAAGTTTTGTTGTGAAGTTTCTATTTCAGGAGGTGGAGTCATGCATACTTTGTTATTAACATTACTAATTATCGTAAGCCTTGCATTGATCGTGATGGTATTATTACAATCAAGTAAAAGTACAGGTTTATCAGGTGCCATCTCAGGTGGAGCTGAACAACTTTTCGGTAAACAAAAAGCAAGAGGAATGGATTTAATTTTACATAGAATAACAATCGTTCTTGCAGTTCTATTCTTTATCTTAGCTTTAGCAATCGTAAAATTATAACGGATAGATTGATTCATAAAGAATGCAACGCCTAACCGAGCTTGGTTAGGCGTTTTAATTTCTCTAGAGAAATTTCCATAGTTATGTATATGAGGGATATTTTGGTTGCAAGAGTGGAGTCGTATGTGAAGGGCGATAACTCGCACGTAAGATGGGTGGACGCGCACGTAAATTGTGCGAACCCGCACGAAAAGAGGCTGAAGCCGAACGTAAAAAGGATAGTCGCACGTAAAGTGGGCAGAAGCGCACGTAAATTGTGCGAACCCGCACGAAAAGAGGCTAAAGCCGAACGTAAAAAGGAAACTCGCACGTAAGATGGGTGGAAGCGCACGTAAATTGTGCGAACCCGCACGAAAAGAGGCTAAAGCCGAACGTAAAAAGGAAACTCGCACGTAAAAAGGCAGAACCCGAACGAAATTACCCTATAAACGATGTAGCAGACACACCAATCTCGCAACCAATCCCAAAAATCCCCACCAACCGAGGGTGCATAAAATTTTTAAACTCACATACAACAAGCGGTATGTGTTTTAATTTATAATATTAGGAGAAAATATTGTATACATAAGAAAATTTTGGAGGGAAAATATATGCGTAATGCTGAAATAAAACCATTTTTCTTTCAAGCAGGAAAACGTGCGGTCCTGCTGTTGCATGGATTTACGGGCAGCTCTTCGGATGTGCGGATGCTTGGGCGCTACCTAGAGAAGCAGGGATACACAAGTCATGCACCTCACTATAAGGGGCATGGCGTCCCACCTGAAGAACTCATTGAAACTTCTCCGGATGATTGGTGGTCTGATGTCGTTAAGGGCTACAATACTTTAAAAGAAGCTGGTTACGATGAAATTGCGGTCGTTGGCTTGTCACTGGGCGGTGTCTTTTCATTGACACTAAGTTTACACCAGCCTGTAAAGGGAATCGTAACGATGTGTTCTCCCATGACCATGCGAACAACCGATACTATGTTCCAGGGCGTTCTTAAATATGCAAAGGACTATAAGCGTTTTGAAGGAAAACAGGAGCCCGAAATCGAACAAGAAGTAGAAGCGATTCGTGCAAGTGGAATGCCTTCATTGCCTCAACTACAGCAGCTCGTTGGCGATGTGCGACAAGAGCTTGATATGGTATATGCACCGATTTTAGTCATACAATCTAAAAATGATGAAATTATTGACCCTCATTCTGCTCATATTATTTATGAAGAAGTGGAATCCTTAAAGAAACAAATTAAATGGTTCGAGCATTCTGGGCATGTCATCACGCTGGATAAAGAAAAACAAGCTTTACACGAAACGGTTTATGAATTTCTGCAATCACTCGATTGGGAAAACGCATAATCCTTTAAAGAATTACATTTAGTATTGCAAGAAGGAGGGAAAATATATGGCACAAAAAAATGAATTACAACTGCGTATATTAGATTTAATGAAACAAGATGATTATAAACCACTTAAGGTGGATGAAATAGAAGAAGTCCTTGAGCTGGAAGACGCAGAGGAATTCAAGGACCTCATCAAAACGCTAGTCCGTATGGAAGATGAAGGGTTCGTTGTCCGTTCTCGTGCAAACCGTTATGGCCTGCCAGAACGCATGAACCTGCTAAGAGGGAAATTCATCGGACATGCCAAAGGGTTTGGATTCGTAACACCTGAAGAAGAAGGCATGGATGATATTTTCATCCCACCTCATGAGATCAATGGCGCCTTAAATGGCGACATCGTGCTGATCCGTGTATTAAAAGAAACATCTGGGGATCGCAGGGAAGGTACTGTCACAAAGGTTATCGAACGCAGCAAAACGACTTTTGTCGGTACATACCAAGCAAACAGAGGCTTTGGCTTCGTTGTCACAGATGACAAGAAATTAAACATGGACATTTTCGTTACAAAAGAAGACTCCCTTGGTGCAGTCGATGGCCATAAGGTTGTTGTTGAAGTAACAAACTGGCCGGATGAAATCAAATCGGCTACCGGCATGATTACAAAAATCCTGGGACACAAAAATGACCCAGGTGTGGACATTTTATCCATCATCTACAAACACGGAATTCCACCCGAGTTCCCGCAAGAAGTAGTAGACGCCGCTGGGGAAGTACCTGACGAAATTACGCCTGCTGACTTAGTGGGTCGCCGTGATTTACGAGACCAAATGATCATCACAATTGACGGCGCCGATGCGAAAGACTTGGATGACGCCGTTACGGTAACAAAAAATGAAGATGGCACTTACAAACTAGGTGTTCATATTGCCGATGTTAGCTATTATGTGACAGAAGGCTCGATTATTGATGAGGAAGCTTATGATCGTGCGACAAGTGTGTATTTAACAGACCGCGTAATTCCGATGATTCCACACCGTTTATCGAATGGGATTTGTTCGTTGAATCCACAGGTGGATCGTTTAACGCTATCTTGTGAGATGGTAATTGACCAAAACGGACGAGTAGTGGAGCACGAAATTTTCCAAAGTGTCATTAAAACGGTAGAACGTATGACATATACGGACGTTTATAAAATCCTGGAAGAGGAAGATGAAAATGAAGAGCTAATCGAGCGCTATGAAAAGCTTGTGCCGATGTTCAAGGATATGGCAGACCTTGCAGAAATCCTTAGAACGAAACGCATGGAGCGCGG
>DAMDNS010000199.1:0-5414 GCA_032083605.1 Ureibacillus sp. | reverse complement strand
GCGGGGCTGTATATCATGATTTAAATAATTTGAATTTCAGCTTTTTGACGAAGGATGATGGAAACAGCTTCCATAATTATAAGAAATTCACGCAGCCTGTTGTGGACGCATTGAAGAAACTAGGGGTCGACGCAGAATTATCAGGACGCAATGATATTTTGGCTGGGGGCAAAAAAGTATCCGGGAATGCACAATATTCTACTCGTGGCCGTATGTTTAGCCACGGTACATTACTGTTTAAAACAGATGTGGATGCAGTTGCTTCTTCATTGAAAGTGAAAAAGGACAAGATTGAATCGAAGGGGATTAAATCTGTTCGTTCTCGTGTAGGAAACATTTCGGACTTCTTAAAAGAGCCAATGTCGATTGAAGAATTTAGAATGGAGATTTTAAGATCGATTTTCGGTGGAGAAGAGAATATTCAATATTATGAGCTATCAGAAGATGATTGGAAAAAAATCCATGAAATTTCTGAAGAGCGTTACCAGAAATGGGAATGGAATTATGGAAAATCTCCTCGTTTTAATATCCAAAAAACACACCGATTCCCTTCTGGAGGTATTGATGTTCGCCTGGAAGTTAATAAAGGAATGATTGAAGAGATTAAAATCTTTGGCGACTTCTTTGGCGTTGGGGATGTTGCCGATATCGAGAAGCTGCTGGCTGGTGTGAAGTATGATCGTACAAGCATTGCAGATGCTCTTGAAGCAATTGATACAACACATTATTTTGGTGCTGTAACTAAAGAAGACTTCTTGAAATTAATTTATTAAAACAGAATTTGAAAACCGTTCCAGCGGAATTGAACCTAAATTTACGGAAAATGCTCGGCCCTTATTTTTGAGGGTCGGGTTTTATTATTTATAGGGGTCTCTTGTGGTCCGTTGTTTAAGGAGCCAGTCTTTTTTGATACACTGTTAAAGAGCAGAAAATCTCAACAAAGACTCAATTACTATAAGAGAAATAGAGTCTTTGCAAAATAAAAAACTTAGGCATTCCAAAATAAGAATAGGGGAATGAACATGGAAACCACACGGATTTTTATAGTGGAGGACGATCAAAAAATTGCCTCCCTTTTAGCCGATACATTAAGGAAATATCAATATGATGTTGAAATCGTAAAAAACTTTGAGGGAATTGTGGAAGAGAGTATTGCCTTTTCACCTCACATAATCTTGTTAGATATTAATTTGCCATCCTATGATGGGTATTATTGGTGCAGACAATTAAGGCAGCATACAAAATGCCCGATAATTTTCATTTCAGCACGTTCCGGGGAGATGGATCAGATTTTTGCCTTGGAAAATGGCGGTGATGATTTTATCACAAAGCCGTTTAATTATGAAATTGTCCTGGCAAAGATTCGAAGCCATTTAAGAAGAACCTATGGTGAATACTCTTCGCGACAAGAAGAACGAACGGTTTCAATGGGCCAACTAACATTATATCTGGAGCGTATGGAGCTCCATAAAAAGGATGTCGAGATTCCTCTGCAAAAGAAGGAATGCATCATTTTAGATTTGCTTATGGGACAGGCACCAAAGGTTGTTTCAAGGGAAAAGCTTTTGGAAGAGCTTTGGGACGATCAAGCATTTGTGGATGAAAATACGCTTAATGTAAATATGACACGGGTAAGGAAGAAGCTAGCGGATTATGGCGTGCATTCTGTTATTGAAACGGTGCGCGGAGCAGGCTATCGCTTTGTTCTAAATTCGGAGGAAGAATAATGGAATTCAAGTTATTTATAAAGGAGTATATTTCCTTCGTAATTTTCGAAGTAATGATTGTGCTATTTATTTTGTCCCTTTATTGGTTAGATGGCTTCCGCAATATGAGTACAGCTATTTACACAATGATAATTAGTTTAATTCTCATTGCCTCTTTTTTAGGAATCCGTTATTTTAGACGCCAAAGCTATCTGAAAAAAATATCACAGCTTCCTCAGACGATGGAGGATGCATTGCAAAAAAACGCAAAGTCATCGGAGCATATTCAAACGGAAAGCTATTTACACGAGCTATATCGCGTGTATCAGCATGAGGTGCAGGTGCTGTATGGTGCTCAAAATCGTCAGGAAAAGTTTTTAAATCAATGGATACATCAAATGAAAACGCCTGTATCAGTATTGGAATTACTATTGCAGGAGGATGCTCCGCTAGATAAAAAAAGCGTCCAGGAAGAAGTCGATCGCATCAAAAGAGGGCTTGAAATGGTGCTGATGAATGCGCGCCTTGAAAAGTTTGAGGATGACATGCAAATAGAGCAGGTGTATTTGAAGCAAGTGGTCAACGCAACTATCAATGAAAATAAGCGTTTATTTATAACAAATCGTGTTTTCCCGGAGACACAAATTGACGAAAACCTAGTCGTTGCCAGCGATTCAAAATGGTTAAAATTTATAATAGGGCAATTCATAACAAATGCTGTAAAGTACACATTCGAGCAGAATAAACGAATTATTGTAACGGCAACGAAAACCGATTCTGAAGTGAAGTTAACAATTCAGGATGAGGGAATCGGGATACCGAAATCGGATTTAACGCGCGTAACGAAAGCCTTTTTCACTGGAGAAAATGGACGTAAAACAGGTGAATCTACAGGAATGGGCTTGTATTTGGCAAGTGAAATTTGTGAAAAGCTGGGTCATAAATTTGAAATCCAATCTGAAGTAGGCGAAGGTACGACAATCACTCTAACATTTCAATAAATAGAGGATTATCTAAAGTTAATGGAGGAATGAACGATGTCAATTTTACAAGTACAAGATGTGACGAAGGTATATGAAGGAAAAGTTACGCATCGTGCATTGAACCAGTTGTCCTTTGAAGTCGACAAAGGAGAGTTTTTGGCTGTTATGGGGCCCTCTGGCAGCGGGAAGTCTACCCTGTTGAATCTTATTTCAACCATTGACCGGCCAACCTCGGGGGAAATTATTTTCAATGATATAAAGCCTCAAAATTTAAATCCATCCGAGCTTGCTTATTTTAGAAGAAGGCAGCTGGGCTTTGTATTTCAAGATTTTAATCTATTGCCTATGCTGACGGTTGAAGAGAATATTGTGCTCCCATTAACGCTTGATCAAAAGCCCGTGAAGGTAATGGAGGAGCGCTTAATGCTGCTTTCTGAAAGGCTGGATTTAACAACGATCTTACACAAACGACCAAATGAAATATCGGGTGGGCAGGCACAGAGAGTGGCTATTGCAAGAGCTTTAATCCATGAACCTGCTATTATCTTGGCAGATGAACCGACTGGTAATTTGGATTCGAATAACTCTCGAGAAGTACTTGAATTGCTAAGTAAGATTAATCAAGAAAAACAAGCTACCATTATAATGGTAACTCATGATCCAATAGCAGCGAGTTTTTGTGATCGCGTGTTATTCATCAAGGATGGGGAGTTTTTCAATGAGATTCACAGTGATGACAGACGCCAAACATTTTTCCAACGAATACTAAATGTGCTTAGTTTATTAGGAGGAGGACAAGTGGGTGACCTTTCATCAATTCGCTTACCGTAACGTCATAAGAAATATTCGGATATATGCGGCTTTTTTTATGGCTAGTTTTTTCTCAGTACTGGTATTTTTTATTTATTCAATGTTAATGTTTCACCCTGAAATAGAGAATGGATTTTTGGGGAATGTGCCGATAATCTGGATGGTTATAGCCGAAATCATCTTAGTGCTATTTTCATGGTTTTTTATCTTTTACTCCATGAAGGCTTTTCTTGAGGCAAGAGCGAAGGAATTTGCTATCCTCCTGCATTTAGGTATGGAAAGAAAACAGCTCTCAAAGCTGATATTTTTAGAAACAATCATTATTGGGTCAATTTCTATCATACTTGGCATTATATTCGGTTATGCTTTTTCTAAATTTTTCTTTATGATTGTGCGCGAAATCATGATGCTGGAGGACTTGCCTTTATATCTCTCTTGGGAGCCGTTTTTATTAACGATAGCCGTTTACTTAAGTGCATTTATACTGATTTCCTTATTTAGCGTTCATTTTTCGCCGGAGAAAAAGGTAATTGATTTATTGAATAGCTATAAAAATGTTCAAATGGATGTGGACTATACAAAACGCAGAGCTATTTTAAGTATTGTTCTAATCGTCAGCGGATATGTGCTGGCATTGTTAACTACAAGAGCGAATATGGTAATGTTTTCAGCCTTTATTCCTTTTTTAATAACTATTGGAACGTATTTGTTTTTTACTGATACGACTCAATATGTTGTAGATAGAATAAAAAATAAAAGAATGATCTACTGGAAAAAGTCTAGAATGCTTCCGATGGCAGAGCAGACCTTTGTGCTTAAAAACAATGGAAAAATGTTTTTTGTCATGGCAATGGTAACCACATTGGCATTCTTGTCCATTGGCTTGCTGGCTGCTTTATCTTCCTATACTTCCCAGTATGATAAATTAAATCCTTTGGGGCTTATTTATAAGGGGCATATTGATAATCCCTATGAACTTGAGCATATCTCGTCTTTGGTTACAGAATTAGAGGATAAAGGGCTATCCTATCATTTAACTCGATTTTCTGTTTTAAAACAGACATCCTCCTTCACTAAATTTGAGGTAGAGGTATTTAAAGAATCGGATATTAATAATCTGCTGTTTTCCTATGGCTATCCGATGGTTCGTTTATCTCGCGGGGAAGCAATGTTTATTCCGTATTCGAAGGAATCGATTAATGAATTATCTAAGAAAAAAGTAGAGACTGTCCTGCTTGAGAATAATGTGAAGCTAACAATCGACCAGGTTTATCCGAAGCTAATTTTTCCTTCATCAATCGTGAGTTTAAACTCTATTATTATCAGTGATGTAGATTTTAGAAGGTTAGTGAAACCTTATAGCGGATACCCACATGTGGAGCCGGGCTATCATTTGTTTACTTTTGATATACCGCAGTGGATTGAAGCTGAAGAAGTTGGATTAGAAATTCAACAGGAAGTTGCCGATGAATATTTGAAGGAAGAGTACAAACTTCCATATTATTTTGAAAATGCAGGATTGAATTATTCTTATATATTATCTACGTATTCCTTATTTACATTAGTAGGGCTATTGGTTGCAGCTGTCTTTTTACTAGCAGCAGGGAGCTTTATCTACTTTAAATTGCATACGAGCCTAGAGGCGGAGAAGAAGAAATTCGATGTACTCAAACGTATGGGGATTTCGAATAATGAGTTGAAATCGTTGGTGACGAAGCTTTTATTCCCTCAATTCTTCTTGCCGTGGGGAGTCGCTCTATGCCATAGCTTGTTTGCATTTTTCGCTTTGCAAAATATCATGAAAAATTTAGTGAACGTCTCGATCGTAAAAGAGGTTGTTTTTGCATTTATCTTTTTAGTGATTATAGAAATTATCTATTTTAACTTGATTAGATGGCGATATATAGCCCATGTA
>DAMDNS010000198.1:0-5427 GCA_032083605.1 Ureibacillus sp. | reverse complement strand
CATTTTCTATTTGATCGATGAAATTGAGAATATCAGGGTTAAAAACAATCAATGAAGGAATTTCCCACCCTTTTAAATGTGGTCTATCTTCTTCAATAAAATTAAAAAATCTCAATCTCTCATCATCAGGATTTTCACACTCATCAAAGCCATTTTTCGTTAAATAAATTCCATCCCATTGTTCAGCAGCTTTCTCAAAATTAATCAACCTTTTCCCCGCCTCCTCCAAAGGATAATTCAGGATTAATTTCAGAAAGTCATCATATGTTTGGATAAAATAAATCTTAGCATTCTCTCTCACAATATAGATTGAATAATAAGGCCTGCTGTGATATGAAATATCATTCTCCGCAAATGCATTCGATGTATAAATCCATTTCATCCAAGGTGATGGATATTCTTCTTCAGGCGTATACTCACTTAACCAATACCCACCTTGAGGACGATATAAAGTACCATAAGCCGATTCATTATAAACTTCAATAAAAAAATTTTTAATATCGCTTAATGAGTCCCCGACATGAACTTGTAAAGGAAGCTTCATAATTTTATTGCCTCCATTTTATCCATTTCTTTATGCAGAGTATTAACCACATTCTCTACTCTATGATTCGTGAAATGTGCATTCGCATTTGAAGGGAATAAGGACGCTACAACAATTGGCTTTCTCTTCATTTTAGATAATACATTTGTATGCACCATTACACTTGTATCTTCTCTATCAACAATATTTGTTATTGGCGCTTTTTTCATTTGCAATAAATGGGACAGACCTGTATTTCCTAGACATAAAATAATATCTGGGTTAACTATTTCAATTTCATCTTCTAGTAATTTTTCCCATCCATTACTAATTTTCTTCGCATCAGTAACATATACAAAGTCATAATCAAATTGACATCTATCTAAAAATTGTTTTGTCTTATTAAATGACACAAACTTATCCCATGTAGGATGAGAGTTAATAATAGATCTTAAATCCTCAATAGTAGACTCCATTTTAATTAAGGGCATATAAAATGTTACACTTCCTCCATTTGGTGTTCGCGAGTCCTGGCTAAGAATCATAATTCGAGTTCCTTTTTTATCCGAAAAATAATAATTCCCCCACCACGGTAAATCTGCTCCTTCACCTTCATTACTTTCTGGTTGATAACTTAGAAAGGATTCTATTTGCCTTGTATGACTATCATCAGGAAACAAATTTCTAAATACATTTAACGGACATTCATTTGATAAATATCTATTCTTCGAATAGATTCCCTTTTCACTAAATACCTTTGCTAAAGAGATAATTGTATTATCTTCCATGATTTTTCTCTCCTTGTAGTATTTATCCATCCTTCTGCTTTCGACAAAATCCCATGTTTTTCCTCTTTCTAATTTAATTTGTATTCATTTCTTTACACTTTCTTTATACTTTCCTGGTTAATTTATTGATATCTGCTGTTTATTCTATATACAACAACATCGAAAGGATGATTATTTTGTCAGAAACAATTCTTAAGGCAACGAATGTATCGAAAATATATGGCAAGCATAAAGCGCTTGATAAGGTAACGATCGAGATTAAAAGAGGGATGATTTACGGTTTGATCGGTGAGAATGGTGCCGGGAAATCAACATTTATGCGCACCGTAATGGGGTTAATCTCCATCAATGAAGGCGATATCGAGCTATTTGGAGAAAGCGGTGCGAAGGGTTTGCAGCATGCAAGAAGGAAAATGGGCCAATCCATTGAAACGCCCGCGCTTTACCCAGAGCTAACTGCCCGAGACAATCTCAGAGTACAAGCAGCAAACGGTGGTGTCAGTGAACGTGAGATAGATGAACTTCTTCGTTTGATGAGCCTTGAGCATACAGGGAAAAAGAAAGTGAAAAACTTCTCATTAGGGATGCGCCAACGTTTAGCAATCGCTTCTACCCTTATTACGAACCCTGAATTCTTAATTCTAGATGAGCCTACGAATGGCCTAGACCCTTCTGGAATTGTTGAAATGCGTGAAATCATTCATCGTTTGGTGACAGAACGCGGAATTACGGTCTTGCTTTCAAGTCATTTACTTGATGAGCTTTCACAAATCGCAACACATTATGGCATTTTGCATGATGGAAAACTCATTAAAGAGCTTTCAAAAGAAGAACTGGCAAATGAAACTCGTCAATACATTGAAATGGAAACAACCGAGGTTCAAAAAGCTATCGTCGTATTAGACGAATTAGGAATTCGTGATTATGAAGTGATTAATGGAAATGAAATCAATATCTATGAACGCTTAGATGATGTGGCTACAATCAACCGTTCTTTAGTGTTTGCAGAGGTGAGTGTTTCTCGAATTGGAACAACAAGACAAAAACTTGAAGATTATTTCTTACAATTAACAGGAGGAATCAACCATGCTTAATCTTTTAACAGCCGAGAGAATCAAATTAGCTCGAAGTAAAAAACTAATGATTGTTCTCGCAATTTTATCGCTGCTTCCTATCATTCAAGCCGCAAACAGTAAAATGGTTGTAAACTATGGAACAGAGCTTATCCAAGCAAAAGATAAGGTCATTAATGGTGCTACAGGTATTCTGATGATGGAGAAAAACGGATTGTCCATTTTACTTGTTATGTGCGCTTTTATAGGGTTTTTCATAGGAGAAGAATTTCAAAATGGATCCATTCGAAATGCATTGTCATTGGGTCGCAGTCGTACCCATTATTACCTATCAAAATTGGTAACTGCTGCACTGCTAACACTTGTTGGTGTAATCGCAATGACTGCAATTGGTATCGCAAGCTTTTCAGTCGTATTCGGTTTTGGTGAAGTTGCAGAAATTAGTAATTATTTTGGATTTGCCATACAATCATTTACTACCCTTTATTTATTAATTTTGGCTAATGTATCAATCTATGTGATGATTAGCTTTTTAACTAAAAACAGCGGAATCGCACTTGTATGGAGTTTTCTTTATACGATCGGGACAGGCTTTGGTGCTGGACTTTTTCTAGAAACAGAGCATTTTAAGCAAGTGACATACTGGTTTACAGAATCCTTCTTGTTCTATTCGAATTTCGCATCACCAACAACTATCGCAAAATATCCAGAGATGATATTGGTGAGTTTAATCACAATCGTGTTATCATCAACTATAGGAATCCTTCTGTTTAAACGAACAGACATAAAGTAGGTCGATAAATTGACAACGATATTAATCATTGAAGACGATATGGCAATTCATTCGCTATTAAAAGAGACTTTAGAGCTGCATGAATTTAAGACTCTTAGTGCTTTCTCCGGGACTGAAGGAAAATTGCTTTTTGATAATAACAAGATCGATTTAATTCTTTTAGATTTAATGCTCCCTGGGATGAATGGCGAGGAATTTCTTCGAGAATTACGCCTAAACTCAGGTATTCCTGTTATTGTAATAACAGCTAAAAATGATCAACATTCAAAATTGGAGCTTTTAACGAATGGTGCAGATGATTATATTACAAAGCCTTTTGATGTAAAGGAATTACTTGCCAGAATTCATATCCAATTGCGTCACGCAACCAAAGCATCAGCAAACAATGTGAACGAAATTCATTACAAGAATATTAATATTAATCAAGACACACGAGAAGTAAAGATAAATGAACAAACGATTCATCTTACTGGACGCGAATACGCAATACTTTTATTATTTTTAGAAAATCCTCAGAAGGTGTTCAGCCGCGCCAATATTTACGAAAGTGTATGGAATGAACCCTTTTTCGATAGTGATAAAACCATTAACATGCATATCAGTAATTTACGAAGTAAACTCAATTTAGAGGATACAAATTATATTAAAACAGTATGGGGCATCGGCTTCAAATTTGATTGACGAGAAGGAGTGAATGGTATGTGGGGATGGATATTTGTCTTCCTGGCACTGTCGCTCCTTTTTTATATTTATTTCTTAAAGCGTGAACTAAGAAAATTAAAAGATGAGGTGAAATCTCTTCCCATCCGTGCCAGCTTTGGCAGTAGGCTGTCCCTTGATTTTCGCGAGAAGGCATTGCTGGACTTAGTCGATGAATTGAATATGATGGTGGATGCTTTTGAGGATAAAAATCGTCAAGCAAAAAAGATGGAGGAAAACGTGAAGCTATCTATTGCCGGTCTCTCTCATGACCTTCGCACACCGCTCACTTCCATTAACGGATATGTGCAACTTTTGAGTGGAACTACAGATGAGTCAAAGCGTAGGCACTATCTAGCCATTATCGAACAATCTGTAAACCGACTAATTGAAATGACAGAACACTTTTATGATTTGGCACGCATCGAAACAAATCAAAAGCAAATCGCATTGGATTCCATTTCTCTATCAAATTTAGCCGAAGAAATCCTCTTATCCTTTTACGAGCAATTGGAGGAAAAGCAAATCGAACTCCAATTTCCTGACCAGGTAAATGACCGGAAAATTATCGCAGACAAATTAATGCTTACACGAGTCATCCATAACATCGTTCAAAACATACTGCGTTATGGACAAAGTAAAGCCTTTATACACTATGACGAGGAAAAAAATTATCTTGTTCTAACTGTTAAAAATGACATCAAACCTGATAGCAAGGTCGCCATCGAAAAAGTCTTCACCCGCTTCTACACAGAAGTCAGCAGCCGTACCAATACTGAAGCAAGCGGGCTCGGCCTTTACCTGTCTAAAATGTTGGTTGAAAAGATGAATGGAAAAATGACAGCCGAGCTTCGGGATAATTGGTTTGTACTTAAGATATATCTTCCGTTAAGTGGAGGGAGATGAAGATTTTTTATTTAAAATTAAAACGCCTGGATGTTAATAAAAATCCAAGCGTTTTTTTATCGATTGTTGCAAAGCTTAATCATGATCCTCTTGCTGCCTGATTAGTATACTAGGACCATACTTTTCGGCTTAATTCAGCTTTTTCTGCCATGCTATTCATACTTTTATAGTTTTCCTTTCCTTTTGAATTCCATAAATCTTTCTATTGCCAGAACATAGTGATTTTTGGAATTTGGAAATTCTCTTTCAATAGCTTCTTTCAATGTAGGAGTGAGCTTATCTTCTCCATTATACAAATCTCTATTAACAATTCCGTTAAATCGTCCAACATAATCCTTAGCAGAGCTTTCACTTAAATTATACTCTTTCATTAAGAAATCCTTAAATTCCATCTTTCATCCCCCATTATTTTAGACTCACTCTCTATCGATTTAAGCTGCTTTTCTTATTTGAATTTTGCTCCAAATCAGAAACTGCCCATCTGTCTCGCAACCAAAACTCAATATCCAACGTTACAGATATTGTACTAATCCCCCTGCGGACCTGTTCGTGCCTCTAATATTAAAATTTCATTTGTCATATAAAGTTCCCTTTTCACTATAAGAATATCTTTATGCTACCTTCTGCAGAGAGATTATAGTAGGA
>DAMDNS010000197.1:0-5446 GCA_032083605.1 Ureibacillus sp. | reverse complement strand
TGATAAGCCTTCACCCGATAAAGCACTCGTCACAAAAATATCGACACCGAAAGCGACTGAATCAACCTCACGCATCAAGCTTGCAACATCGTCACATAAATCTGACTTTGTTAGTACGATGATTGGTTTCGCTCCTGAATCCCATGCGGCTACTAAATAACGCTCTAAACGGCGAATATTAAAATCTGCATTTAAGCTCATGACAAGGAGTACGATATCGACATTCGATGCCACAATTTGCTCCGTGATTTCCCGACCTGCCGCCTTTCGCGAAAAGACCGATTTCCTAGTAAATAGCTTATGAATAATCGCTTTTTCCTCACCAGCCATTTTCTCGACTAGTACCCAATCTCCCACTGCTGGGAAGTCCTCACGTGAAAACGACGTATACGAAAAATGCCCAGCAATCGTCGCAAGCCATTCCCCTTCTTCTGCTAATACACGATACGAATGCTTATGCTCCAAGGTCACTCGTGCCGGTACACAGTTTGCTAATTTTGCTTCCTGTTTATATGCATTCATTTGCTCTTCAAAAAATGTTGAAAACCCTAAAGTTGTTAACTTCAATGTAAATTCCCCCTAAAAGTGTATAAATAAAAAAATCTTGTATCTGCAATTCGGCAGTTACAAGATTTCACAAGCACGTTCAAGAGAATATACAAATCCATTACATCTTGCATAATTACGCAGAAGCGTATTGTGCAATGCATTAGGCTAATTTGTATATTTTAGGCGTGTGAAATTGAACAAACCGAATTGCAGTTCGTTAAAAACGGCTCTATTCATCATGTCACATCACCTACTTCCTACTTAGTTGCTTCCAATATATCGAAATATTCCCAAATTGTCAAATCCAACTACGAAGCATGTATACCCTGCCTCCATGCATATAATGAATAACACCATTTTTTGCGAAGGAGATGTTAGATTGCCGAAAATAGTTTCTGTCAGTACATACCGACCACCTTATACATTACATCAAGCTAATGCAGAGGAATTAACGAAGGAGCTTTTTCATGAAAAAATCCCACGATTAGAACGCTATTTAAAAGTATTTGAAAATGGCGAGATCGAGACACGCCATTTTTGTGTGCCAGCTGAATGGTATCGTACCGAGCATACTTTTGAGGAACGTAATAATTTATATATCGAGCTAGCCTCACAGTATAGCGCAGAAGTCATTGAAGCCTGTCTACAAAATGAAGCATTTTTAGAAACAGCCGTCTCTCCAGCAGAAATAGATGCCATTATTTTTGTCAGCAGCACAGGTATTTCAACACCTAGCATTGATGCACGTGTTATGAATCAGCTTCCTTTTTCAGATCGACTAAAACGCATTCCACTCTGGGGTCTTGGTTGTGCTGGTGGAGCAGCTGGAATTAGTAGAGCCTATGATTTCTGCAGCGCTCACACTCAAGCAAAGGTTCTTGTTGTTTGCGTAGAACTTTGTAGTCTCACATTTCAGCCCAATGACTTTTCTAAAAGTAATTTAATCGGGGCTTCTCTTTTTGCAGACGGTGCAGCATGTGCTCTTATCTGCGGTGATGATGTTACATTACCTACAAAAAAACTGATTCCTTCAATATTAACTAGTGGTTCTAAATGGATGCCAAACTCTGAAAATGTTATGGGTTGGGATATAAAAAATAACGGACTTCATGTCGTTTTTCAGAAGAGTATTCCTAACATTATTACAAGCTGGCTTGGTCCATTCATTGAGCAGTTTCTAGTAGAACAACAGCTCTACACTGAACAGATTGATCATTTCATCGCACACCCTGGTGGTAAGAAGGTATTAAAAGCCTATGAAGACACCTTGTATCTTGCCAAACAAAAAACCGACATTTCTCGGGAAATACTGAGGAATAATGGCAATATGTCATCTCCTACGGTGTTATATGTATTAGAGCAGTTTATGTTAAATGAAGTTCAAGAGAATGATATTGGTTTGCTCGTCGCTCTCGGCCCCGGCTTCTGCGCGGAAGCGGTACTACTTAAATGGGAGGAGTAACATGATTTTCTATATCATCATAGTTATTGTTATTCTACAAAGATTGACAGAGGTTTTTGTTGCAAGACGAAATGAAAAATGGATGCGGTCACAAGGAGCTTATGAGGTAGGGGGCTCGCATTATCCGTATATGATTGCGCTACACGTAAGTTTTTTTCTGTTTCTACTAGTTGAAGTTGGTACGAGTTCTAACAGCCTATCGCCCTTATTTCCGTTATTTTTCTTATTATTTTTAATTGTGCAAGCTTTACGTTTGTGGTGCATACAATCTTTAGGTCCTTTCTGGAACACGAAAATATTGATTTTGCCTGGCGCTCAAGTCGTTAAAAAAGGGCCATACAAATTTATGCGTCATCCTAATTACACTATTGTTTGCTTAGAGATTTTGCTATTACCTATAATGTTCCAAGCGTACTTTACAGCGTTTTGTTTCACGCTTTTAAACATTACAATGCTTTCCGTCCGTATTCCAATTGAAGAAAATGCTTTAAGGGAGGCAACAAATTATAATACTGTATTTCAAAAAAAGATTTCGGAATCTTAGCCGAAATCTTTTTTCATATTTATTAATAATCAAAGGTTCGTCACCATAACTTGAGGTTGATTTCCGTTCCGGCTGGACGATTTCCGGGGGGCGTTTGATGAGCCTAATAAAATACAACTATAATAAATTTTGTAATTCTCTTTTTTGATTTTCAAGATTGCCATCATCTCAAAAACGTCAGGAACAATGAGATTTATCTTAGCTCCACTCCCAATTGAAAGGATCTTCTAACTGTTCCCAGGGTACATCAAACTCATCAGTAGTCAATAAACACGCATCTAGCTCTTTTATAATTGCCTCTTTGTCTACATCAATACCAATAATAACAAGCTGTGTCATGCGGTCACCAAACTCCTCATCCCAATCTTTTAGAACCTCTGGACTTTGTAGAAAAACATCCTGCTGCTGTGCCTCTGGTAAAGCTGCTACCCAATAAGAAACGGGCTCAATCTTTGCTGATGAGCCTGCCTGCGACAGTAATAATGCCACCTCCTGATGTTTTGCACTCCAAATGATGCCCTTCGCACGGACAATCGACTCTGGCATCTTGTCACACCACTCGACAAATCGCATCGGATGAAATGGCATTCTGCGTATATAGGTGAACGAAGAAATGCCGTACTCCTCTGTCTCTGGCGTATGGCTTTCATGACCCAGTTCTAATTCCTTTAACCAACCAGCAGATTCCGACACGCGTTCGAAGTCAAATCTCCCTGTATTCAAAATTTCAGTTGGCTCAATAACACCATTCGTTGTGTGAATCAGCTTTGCCTCAGGCTGTAATGCTCGTAGAATACGTTCTAGTCTCTCGAGCTCCTCCTTTGACACTAAATCACATTTATTCAGCACAAGGACGTCACAAAATTCGATTTGGTCAATCAGTAAATCCGCCACATCCCGCTCATCTAACTCCCCAACAGCTTCCTTTCTCTCTAAAAGACTTTCACCCGACTGAAAATCGTGCCAAAAACGATTCGCATCTACCACCGTCACCATCGTATCGAGCTTACAAAACTTTGTTAAATCAATATTAAGCTCCTCGTCCAAATAGCTAAATGTTTGCGCAACTGGAATTGGTTCACTAATACCTGTCGACTCAATCAAAATATAATCAATATTACCAAGGTTTGCGAGACGTTCCACCTCCTGTAGTAAATCCTCACGTAACGTACAGCAAATACAACCATTTGATAGCTCTACAAATTTCTCCTCTGTACGTGAAATGCCACTTCCATTGGCAATAAGCTCTGCATCAATATTGACTTCACTCATATCATTGACGATAACTGCCACACGCATATTTTTCTCATTTTGCAGGACATGATTCATCATCGTTGTCTTACCCGAACCTAAATAACCACTTAAAACTGTAACTGGAATTTTCTTTTTCATTTCTTTAACCTCACTTAAATCGTAATGATTACTATTTATAATTTGTAATTAAAACATAGAAAATCTTAAAATGCAACGTTAAAGTAAACGATTGACAAGTTGAGGTAAAAAGAATACTGTATAAAGAGTAATGATTACGATTTAAAAGGAGGTATGTTTATGCGTGTACAAGTTACATTAGCCTGCACAGAGACAGGGGATAAAAACTACATTACATCAAAAAACAAAAGAAATAATCCCGAACGACTGGAGCTAAAGAAGTACTCACCGCGTCTGAAACAAGTTACCCTACACAGAGAGACAAAGTAAGAAAAGAAATAGAATTCCAAAATAAATTCTATCAATCCAAATTAATGTTCTATCAATCTACGAACAAATACCTTATTTAAAAGAATCAGGCTGTCCAAAATTTGCTTTTGAGACAGCCCTCTATTCCATAATGTTATTTAGCCAAAGCATTTTGGATATGTGCAAGATGATGCTTACTGTGCCATGCATATAGACTGATCGTACTTCCAAGTGTTATCAATCCGGTATCAGGATGATTGAACGTTCTCTGCAATTGCTCAGCGGTTAATCTTGTCAGCAAGTAAACCCAACGCTCATGCAGGCTCTCTATCAATTTATAAGAAGTCGCTATCGGCATTTCAGAGTCCACAAGCTTTGCCCACTCTGCTTCATTATATGGCTTAATGGTCGGTACATCTTCTGTTAATGCCAGTTTAAATCGGATATAGCTATTCAAATGGCTATCCGCAATATGATGTACGAGTTGGGATACGGTCCAACCATTTTCACGATAGGTTTTTGCTAATGACTGTTCACTTGCACCGCTAAGGGTCTCCGCCAGCTGTCTTGGCAATAGACGAATATCCTCAATCCATCCTCTGACATGGTGTTCTAAAATTACTTCTGGACATTGAAATTTGCCGATAGGATATCTTTCATCTTGCATCATAATCACTCCCGTTTCACTCTTTTATGTTATAAATCAATGTATCAAAGTATTTCTCGTTCGTGTAAAGTAAGATGGCCCACTCTCCAGGTTGTGGGATTTTCACACTGGAAGGGGTATGTGCATCAGCGCCATTAACAGGCCCACCGAGTCCTATTTGCCATCCAACCACTAAAATAGGGTGTAATGTTTGAGAATCTTTATGATACCCGACAATCGTCAACTTAACATCACGACTATCTTCAATTCCCCAAAGATGCCACATCCACTTTTGTGTACTAAGACTTGGCATATCAGCACCGATCACACCTGACTTATTTTCATTACCAATAATGCCTCTTTCGCCAAATTCTACTGCTTTATTGTCCCAATCAATCGCTTTAAAATCACCTACTTGCACAAAATCAGGGATATCTTCGGACAAAACAATTACTTCTTCATTATTTGTGCAACCTACAACTAAAAGCAGAATGCCCAATAAAATGATAAATCGCCTCATTGCATCACTCCCAATCTCAAGTCAGGATTATTTCTTTTATGTAAC
>DAMDNS010000196.1:0-5451 GCA_032083605.1 Ureibacillus sp. | reverse complement strand
TGCACAATACGCGAATGCGAACGGCTTATTACTACTAACTGCTGGTATTAAAGGAAATGTAATCCGTTTCTTGACACCATTAGTCATTACAGATGGAGAATTAGCACAAGGTTTAGCGATTTTAGATGATGCATTTGCAAACTATGGGGGGAAATAATCGATGACTCAGCTTGTTTACGTCAACAACCCTGCGAATGGGGAGTTAATTCATACGCTGCAATATGATACAGAAGAAGCCATTGTAACAAAGATAGAAGCTGCAGCAGCCGCATTTACATCGTGGAAGCAACGCAGTGCACATGAACGCGCACAGTTATTAAACAGCTGGGCAAAATGTATTCGTGAAAACCGTCAAGAAATCGGCGAATTGATAACGCTAGAAAATGGGAAACCGTTACCGGAAGCATTAGGTGAAGTCGATTACGCTGTGAGTTATATCGATTGGTATGCAGAAGAAGCAAAACGTATTTATGGTCGTACTGTGCCTGCACATGTGCCAAACAAGCGAATTACTGTGACAAAAGAGCCGATTGGTTTAGTAGCAGCCATCACGCCATGGAATTTCCCGGCTGCCATGATGACTCGTAAAGCTGCACCTGCTTTGGCAGCGGGCTGTACATTTATCGTTAAGCCAGCTGAAGAAACGCCGTTGACAACGATTCGCTTGATTGAATTGGCCCATAGTGTAGGCATTCCGGAAGATGCATTGCAATATGTGTTAAATGAAGGACCAAAAGTCGGTGAAATCTTTACGTCGCATAAAGCCATCCGCAAGATTACTTTCACAGGTTCTACACCAGTTGGAAAATTGCTGATGCAGCAAAGTGCACAAACCGTAAAGCACGTAACGATGGAATTAGGTGGACACGCACCGATTATCGTTGCAAAGGATGCAGATCTAAACGTCGCTGTAGAGCAAACAGTCACAGCCAAATTCCGTAATGCAGGTCAAACCTGTGTATCACCAAACCGTTTAATTGTACATGAGGACATCGCGGAGGAGTTTACAAAGCTTTTAGTTGATAAAGTAAAGGCATTAAAAGTAGGCAATGGCTTTGATGCGGGTGTAAATGTCGGACCGATCATCAACAAGAAGGGCTTTGTCAAAATTAAAGAGCAGATTGAAGATGCGGTAAACCGTGGCGCAACTTTGGCTTGCGGGAATGGCTACGATACAGATGATGAAAAAGGGTACTACTTTGTCTTACCAACAGTTCTTGTAGATGTACCATTGGATGCCAAAATTATGCATGAAGAAACATTTGGGCCTGTTATTCCTGTTGTAACATTCTCGACATTAGAGGAAGCTGTCACGATTGCCAATGATTCACCATATGGCTTAGCTGCGTACTTCTTCACAGAAAATTATAAAGGTGGCTTATATTTAAGCGAGAACTTACATTACGGAATCATCGGCTGGAATGATGGCGCGCCATCTGGAGCACATATACCATTTGGTGGCATGAAGGACTCCGGGGTTGGCCGTGAAGGTGGCTCTGAAGGAATTGAGCCATACTTGGAAACAAAATATTTATCTGTAGGTGTGTAAAACCAAAACTGCACTCCATTTAGGATTTACACCCTAAGGAATAATGATAAAAAAAGGAGAACACCTCAGTAAAGAGGGAGTTCTCCTTTTACGTGTACATATTCGTTAAGGTCTACAAAATCAATAATTGGTTAATTAATTTTATAATCAGGTGGGAAAGTATGGCCTTCCTCTATTTGATATTGGATATATGCTTCCATAATATCTTTTCCAGGAAGTCCTGCCTTGTTTAGTTCTTCTACATAGTCATTTGGCATATGGGCTAATCTAGATGCCCATTCTGCTTCCACAGCTGGGTCTAATGTAGAAACTTGAACACCTTCCGCTTTCATTTTCTCTAGGTTGCTTTTCGTTACTTCTATCGAGTGTTTGGCAATTTCATCTGTGTATTCTTTTCCTACTTTTGCGAACACCTCTTGTACTTCTGTTGGAAGTTTTGCCCATGTGTCATTATTTACGACCAGGCCTCCTAGAATCATGGAACCGAAGTTTACATTTGTTAGATATTTGGCTTGTTCGTGAAGTTTAAAGCCAATAATCGAGCTTGGGAATATAACCCATCCTTCATAAACTCCGGATTGTAAGCTTTGATAGGCTTCAGTTAATGCACTCTGAACGGGAATGGCACCAGATGCTTCCAGCCATTTTTGGTTTGCAGAGGCACCGGCAATTTTCTTGCCTTTTAAGTCATCCAGGCTTTCCACAGGGAAGTTTGTTACCAGTACATAGTTTTCAGAAACACTTAAGCCTAATAGTTTGGCATTCGTTTTATCATATTCACCTGCGAATTCATCAAACGTTTCTTCCATACGATTCGCTACTTTTGCGATTAGATCAGGGTCACTGCTTGAGAATGGGGTGTTAAAGCCCATACTTGACATCAAAAGATGGCTTGGCTGGAAAGCGGCCGTACTAAATCCAACATCCAGCAAGCCTGTTTTAATCGTTTCCAGTTCTCCTGGCATGTTGGTAATCGTTCCCCAGTTTTCAATCCACTTAATCTTATAATTTGTTGATTCTAATGCTTTATCGACTTCGGGCATGAAGTACTCTTTGATCGGTTGAAGCCAGATGGAACTTTCTACAGGAGCCCCGGCACCGATACGGATTGTGATTTCTTCTTTTTCGCCACCTGAGGCCCCATCCGTTGCGCCTTCTGAACCCTCCGCTTCCACAGAACCATTGGAAGTCGAATCAGAGTTACTGCAAGCTGCCAGCACGAACGGAATAATTAGCAACAAACTCAAGACCTGCAAAACAATTTTCGCTTTCATTTTTTATCCCCCTATTTGATTATTTATTTATTAACTATGAACCAAATCATTAGGTAGACGACCCGAAAGTATTGGTTCTATTAACCAAAATAATGAAACGAACACACTAAGGTAAATCTTGCATATAGCTTGGCAGCCAAGTTGCTATGTCAGGGAAGATGATAAGTAAGCTGATTACTAGCATCATCATCAAGATAAAGGGTAAAGCCCCCATGAAGATTTCTTCTATTTTTACCTTGTCCCCAAGAGCCGATTTCATGGAAAATACGACTAAACCAAATGGCGGAGTCAAGAGTCCGATTTCTATAGAAATCACCACTAATACACCAAAAAGAATTGGATTATAGTCAACTGCATGGATAAATGGCAGCATCATTGGCATCGTAATGAGTAAAATGGACGTTGAGTCAAGAATGGTACCTAACAGGATAATAATGACCAAGAAAATAATAATTAGCATCGTTGGAGAAACGGTTAAATTTTGTATAAATCCATTTAATGAGGATAAAACCCCAGTAACACCGAGCATCCTTGAATACATCGATGCACAAATTAATAAGAGAAGCACGCTTGCAGAGGTGTAGCCGGTTTCGACTAATGTTGTCCAAAAATTTTTCATGGTTAATTTTTTCTTGAAAATCACCAGTAGGAGTGCACCAAAGGCTCCAACTGCTCCAGCCTCGGTAGGAGTAAACCATCCTCCATAAAGTCCTCCCAGCATTAACACTACTAGAAGTCCCACACTTGCTGGTTTCAATAATGTTTTCGTATCTTCCTTTGACCACTTTTGCTTATTCTTGAATTGCTCTTTTCCGCCAACTAGATCGGGTTTGAACGTGGCCATTAAGTAAATGCCTATACAGTAAACAATGGATAAGATAATGCCTGGAATAATTCCGGCAATAAATAACTTACCTATGGATTCTTGTGAAAGCATGCCGTAAATAATAAACAATAGACTTGGAGGTATAAGCATTCCTAATACAGAACTGCCGGCAATGGTCCCAAGGGCTAGTTTTTTATCGTATTTCAAATTAGTCATGGGATCGATCGCAACCTTACTGAATACCGCTGCAGAAGCTACACTCACACCTGTAATGGTCGCAAACACAGCATTGGCTCCAACAGTTGCCATTCCAAGACCGCCTCTAATCCTTCTCAGCAAAACGTGGAAGGCATTATAGATATCGGCGCTGGCACCTGAAAGGGTTGTAAACATTCCCATTAATACAAATAAGGGCACAACAGCAAAAGTGTAGTCGTTGATGGCATTATAGGCTGTATTACTTAAGATATTGATACTTGTCAAAAAATCGCCCAATGCCAGCCAAACACCAACCAAGCTCATCAATGCCAAGGCAATGGCCACGTGTACACCTAGTAGAATTAAAATAACCAGCACAACAAACGTTAAGATACCAATTAATAACGGATCCACTTCTTATCCCTCCTTACTAACTAAATCTGGGTTCTTGTCAAAATCATTTGTTCCTTCTGTGTCTTCACCAGGTAAATTTGGAATTTGCTTAAAGTCATTTTTTAATTCATCATTTTCATCAGATAGATTTGGAGTCTTTTTAACTAGCGAATCGTAAATATTCGTCAGAAATTGCAGGGTCATAAAAAAGCTTCCTATTAAAATTAAAAGATAGGTTGGAAAAGTAGGTATCCTTACTGCATTTCCTTCAAATGTTTTTAACAAAAAGGCTTGTTTGGCAGGTTCAAGAATGGCATAGAAGAGAAGGGCGAAAATAATGACGCCAATCACATTGGCTACTAAATCAATTATTTTCTTCGACGTATCATTTGCGCGATCGTATAGGACGGTTGTCCGAATATGCCTTCCTTCTTTTAGTACATGTGATATCTGCAAGAACGTCAGCCCAACAATGGAGTTCTTAACAATTTCAGGGACACCCTGGATTGGATAATTAAAAACGCCTCTTCCCACAACATCCGCCACGATGATAAACATCAATAAACCTATCCAAATCGTCCCAACCACATTTAAAACAAAAATGGCTTTGTTTAAAGCGCTTCGAAGTTTGCCAACATGATTTAGATCAGTTTGTTCCACTTGTATCCCCCCAATTTAAAAATAAAAGTAAGCGATTACATTAAATGAATGCCTTTTTGAAAATAATTCTTCCTCTTGATAATTAATAATATTATATTATCTATATAGGGAGGTATGTCAATACAAAATTTTAAATATTTAGAAAAATAAGTATACTAGGTTATGTAATAATTAAACTTTCAAATTAATAATATTAAATATATTGAAATGAGGAAGGTCTAGTAATAATAGAAGGTGAACGAATGTCAAGGAACCCCCTGACTCGGGCAATTACTATGTCTATAGGAGGACTGGGGAAGGAATTGTGGATTCAGGAAACTAAACAGGAGAGACAATATTAGGAGCAAAAATTTCGATATTTATGGAAAAAACAGAACAAGATACAGCAATATCATAAAAAAAGAATCTGACCAAAAAACAAATGATATAGTTGATAATCGCCTGGAGGAGAATTTATGATTTATAGCAAAATACTCGGTAGCAGTGTTGGTCAATTAGTTTAAGGCGAAGGTGAATTATTATTGAATGAGTAGAAAAGCGCATAGAAATCT
>DAMDNS010000195.1:0-5480 GCA_032083605.1 Ureibacillus sp. | reverse complement strand
TAATAGAAGAAACTATGTTCATTAACGTTTTGTTGTTCAGTTTTCAAGGTTCAAATCTATCGTTGTTTTATAGCAACTTTTATATCCTAACACCTCTATCAGGTGGTGTCAAGCGTTATCTTAATCACTTTTCTCAACAGCGACTTTTATATTATAACTCATCCTTAACTTTCCGTCAAACATTATTTTGAAATATTTTTAACGAAGTAGTGTTTGTCGTTAAGGACAAGTAATAATATACTATACACAATTTTATTAATCAAGCATTTTTTCTAAAAATCTTTTTAATTGTTTTCAAATCGATAATAAAAAGTAGTATTCCGCCAATAACAATCATACCACCTATGATTTGAGTAGCGATTAATTTCTCGGAAAACACAAAATAAGCAAGTAGCGCTGCTCCAATTGGTTCAAATAATACTGCTACTGATATTACATTTGTACTCACCCATTTTACTGCCCAATTAAATAAGGTATGTCCTAATAAATTTGGAATGATTGCAAGTAATAAGAACAAAATCCAGGTTTTACTAGGGTAAGGTCCAAACGATTCTCCTTTTATAAGAACATAGAAGAACAGACAGATTGTGCTAGATGTATACACTACCATTGTATAGGTAATTAAGGAAATACGTTTACGAACATCTTGCCCAAACAATAAATATCCTGTAATTAAAGCACAGGCAAATAATGCAAGTAGATCACCATAAAGGGCACTCCCACTTACCTTAAAGTCTCCCCAGCTGATTAAAAAACTTCCGATTATCGCGATGATACCTGAAAGAATTGTCTTGATCGACAGCTTTTCTTTAAAGAAAAAATACGTACCGATGAATGCAAAGAGTGGTTGTAGGGTAACAAGTACTGTAGAGCTTGCAACTGAAGTGTAATTTAAAGATTCAAACCACAATATAAAATGGAACGCTAAGAAAACTCCAGCTATTGATGAAAAGACCCAATCCCTTTTTGTTAATTCCTTTAATTCATGTATGTATTTATAAAAAAATATCGGACTCATGATTAGCACCGAGAACAACAAGCGGTAAAATGCTATTACCCCGGAATCTGCCGGCGCCAATTTTACCAGGATGGCGGATAGAGAAATCGAAATAACTCCTATTATGATAGGAATGTACGGATGTATTTTAGGCTTTTCCATTTTTTCAAACCTCCAATCTTTGTTTTTGCTATATTAATAAAATAGAAGTCTATTACATATTCTTTCATTTATAACCAATTTTATCAACTAGAAAAAGGGGGAAGATTTATTGGATATCTCATTTTTAAACGAAGCTCTTTCTTATGAAATTATTTTCAAGCTGATTATTGCTGCGACTTTAAGTTTAATTATAGGTATTGAAAGGGAATTAAAAAAGAAACCGGTTGGCTTAAAAACCAGTTTAGTGATTGCTACCTTTAGTTGTTTATTAACGATTATTTCGGTTGAAACGGCGTATAGCACACCATCAAGGGAAGATATTAATATTACAATGGATCCTCTACGTTTAGCAGCCCAGATTGTCAGTGGTATCGGCTTTTTAGGGGCAGGAGTCATTTTACGCAAAGGAAACGATAGCATTACAGGCTTAACTACAGCCGCAATGATTTGGGGGGCAGCTGGAATCGGGATTGCTGTTGGAGCCGGGTTTTATATAGAAGCTTTCGTTACTGTTGTTATTGTTGTAGTAGGAATCGAGCTGATTGCTCCGTTTTTATTAAAAATTGGTCCTAGAAGATTACGTATGAAGGAAATGGTATTGAAAGCTCTGTTAAAAGATGAGGAAAATATACAAAATCTGCTTAATTTTATGAAGGAAAATGAAATGTATATCGATAATATTCGCATTCGAGATGTTCATGTCAGCTCAGAACACTCGCTATTTGAAGTGGATATACGATTTTCTGCATTATTTAAGACAGATACTATATCAATTTACGGCACTTTGCACACACTACCGTATGTACAAAAAATCGAGCTTGAAAGCTTAGGCTAATGGAGGAAAAATATGGGTGGAATATTCAAATTATTAAAAGGGGGAAATAGACCCTCACTCGTCGCAGCATTAGTTAACTTATTTCTGGGGATAATAAAAGGAGCTGCTTATTTCTTTTCGGGAAACGTTGCAATGTTCGCCGAAATGATGCACTCACTTGGAGATGCCGCAAACCAATTCTTTGTATTTATTGGTTCTGCATTATCGAAAAAAGCGCCTACCGATAGATTTCCAAACGGTTTTGGCCGAGTAGTAAACTTAGTATGCTTGGGTGCTGTTTTAATTGTTGGGATTCTGTCATACGAAACCGTAAAGGAAGGCTGGCACCATTTTAGGCATCCCGCCGAAGAATCTGAAGGTATTTTAATCGCACTAGGGGTATTACTGCTTGGTTTCATTTTAGAAGCCTTCGTTCTTCATAAGGCCGCAAAAGAAGTACTGCATGAGGCTGGTAAAGAAAAAGCTGGCATTATGGCTATTCCAAAATCTATCGCCAATCTAAATCGCGCCAAACCCGCTACAAAACTTGTTTGGATGGAGGATTTAGTTGCAACAGGCGGTAATATACTTGCCTTCCTAGCCATTGTTATTGCCTATTTCACAGGGTTCAATGCCTTAGAAGGTATCGTATCGATGATTATTGGTATTATGATGTTCTTTGTAGTCGGAAAGGTCTTCCTTGACAATGCTCGTGGGGCCATTGGGGAAACAGATGAAGAAATGCATGTCCATATCGGAAACCTGGTAATGGAAGACCCACATGTAACGGATATAAGAAGACTAGAAGTAGTTAAGGAAGGCGAATTCTTACATGTTGAGCTAGTTGCCGAAACAGATCCAAATCAGTCCCTTGCCTACCTGGATGATGTAAGGGATCATTTAATCGAACTGATTATGAGCCAAAAGAATGTAACCAAAGTAACTCTTTCCTTCGATGAAGAGGATGGCAAGACTGAGTGGAAGCATCATTTAAAAGAAAAGAAAATTCTTAACGACGAAGTGAATAAACCAAAAGTTTGAATTTAAAAACCCTTGCGCATGTAATTCCTCTTGCACAAGGGTTTCTTTTTTATAGAGACATTCCAAGATAGTTCGTACATCTGCTGCTTGCAAAGTTTTAAATCTTCCAAACGGCCCATTGATCATTGATTTTTCCACAAGAACTTCCAGTTGTGAATTGTCAATATCATAGTCAGCTAAGCGGCTTGGCGCTCCAATGGAAGTCCAAAAATCACGTAAGCGCTCGATTCCTTCTAAAGCAACCTCTTCAGTTGTTTTTCCTTCTGGCTTTACATTAAATACTCTTGTCGCTAATCCAGCAAAACGTTCCGGGTTCACAGATAGATTGTGCTTCATCCAATTTGGGAAGATGATTGCTAATCCGCCGCCATGAGGAATATCATAGACTGCCGAAACGGAATGCTCGATATTATGTGTCGCCCAATCCCCTCTTGAACCAATCGAAAGGAAACCATTTAAACCAACTGTTCCTGCCAATAAAATTGTTTCTCGCAGCTCATAATTTTCAAGATCATTAATTAATTTTGGCGCTGCATTAATGACAGTACGCAATACCCCTTCGCACATCTCATCTGTGATTGGTGTATTCGTTGCGTCATGGAAATATTGCTCAAATACATGCGACATGATATCGACCATGCCATAGACAGTATGGTTTTTCGGAACAGTAAATGTATATGTCGGATCTAAAATAGAGAATTTCGGGAAGACAAGTGGGTGGCCCCATCCATACTTTTCTTGTGTCTCTTCATTTGAAATAACCGATCCGGAATTCATCTCAGAACCAGTTGCTGCCAGAGTCAAAATCGTTCCTAATGGTAGTGCATCAACCACCTGTGTTTTCTTAATTACAATGTTCCAGGCATCTTCATCTACCTTTGCACCAGCTGCTATTAGTTTGGAGCAGTCAATTACCGAACCTCCACCAATTGCTAAAACAAAATCAATCGATTCGTTTTTACAAATTTCAATTCCTTTACGAGCAGTTTCTACACGTGGATTTGGCTCAACACCGCTGATTTCAAAGACATTCATATTTAAGTCCTTTAAGATGGTGATGGCCTCATCATAAAGACCATTATTTTTAATGCTGCCTCCTCCATAAACAATTAAAATATTGCGCCCATATTGAGGAAGCTCGTACTTTAGCTGTTCTATTTGCCCTTTACCAAAGTGCAGCCGAACTGGATTATGAAACGTAAAATTATTCAAAAAAAGACTCTCCTTTATTTAGAAAATAAAAAAAGCTATGCAAAGATCATTCTTCACATAGCTCATTTTAGCAGACCGGTTAACTAAATTCCTCTTATCTGCATTTATGAAATTAATACCTTAATCACAAACTATAATTCCTAATAAATTATACCCAGCCACGGAAGCGAGAAGCTTCAGCAGTACGGCGAACACCCACCATATATGCTGCTAAACGCATGTTAATGTTCCGTGTTGTTGCTGTAGTATATACATTCTCAAATGCATCTACCATTTTTCTATATAATTTTTCACGTACTTCTTCGGCAGTCCAATAATAGCCTTGGTTATTTTGTACCCATTCAAAGTAGGATACTGTTACCCCTCCAGCTGAAGCTAATACGTCAGGTACTAAAAGAACTCCACGCTCAGTTAAAATTTTAGTTGCTTCTGCAGTTGTAGGTCCGTTTGCAGCCTCCACTACGATACTAGCTTTAATATCGTAAGCATTTTCAGCTGTAATTTGGTTTTCGATTGCTGCTGGCACTAAAATATCACAATCTAGCTCTAATAATTCTTGGTTTGTAATCGTATTTTCGAAAAGAGTTGTTACTGTACCAAAGCTGTCGCGACGATCAAGCAGATAATCGATATCTAATCCATTTGGATCTGTTAATGCCCCATAAGCATCTGAAATACCTATCACCTTAGCGCCTAAATCGCTCATGAATTTAGCCAAGAAGCTACCCGCATTACCGAATCCTTGGATAACAACACGTGCACCCTTAATGTCAATATTGCGTTTTTTTGCTGCTTCTTGAATAACAATTGTAACCCCTTCAGCTGTAGCACGATCTCGCCCTTGGGAACCACCAAGCACAATCGGTTTACCAGTGATGAAGCCCGGAGAGTTAAATTCATCCATACGGCTGTATTCATCCATCATCCAAGCCATGATTTGGGCATTTGTAAAGACGTCCGGTGCCGGAATATCCTTTGTTGGTCCAACGATCTGTGAAATCGCACGAACGTAGCCGCGACTTAAACGTTCAAGCTCACCCATGGACATTTGACGTGGGTCACAGATGATTCCACCTTTACCACCGCCATAAGGTAAGTCTACGATGCCACACTTCAATGTCATCCACATTGAAAGCGCTTTAACTTCGTCCTCACTTACCATCGGATGGAAGCGTACCCCACCTTTAGTTGGTCCAACTGCATCATTATGCTGTGCACGATATGCAGTGAACACCTTTGTCGCACCGTCATCCA
>DAMDNS010000194.1:0-5485 GCA_032083605.1 Ureibacillus sp. | reverse complement strand
TTATATCTAAGCCTTATTATAGTGTTAACAATACATAAGTACAATTTATTGTTTTTATCATTATCATTCCAAATAGTTATCAATTGAAGAGAGGTATAAAATGGAACTTCAGCAGCTAGAGTATTTTAAGACCGTGGCAGAGATGCAGCATATGACACATGCGGCAGAACAGTTAAATATTTCTCAGCCCGCACTAAGTAAATCAATATCAAATATTGAGCAAGAGATTGGTGTTCCTTTGTTTGATAGACAAGGACGTTCAATTAGCTTAAATCGTTACGGCAAACTCTTTTTATCGAGTGTGGATGCAATTTTACATGAATATGAAAAAGCGAAGATTGAAATCGGCAGCCTTGTAATGCCTGGTTATGGAGATGTAGCATTTGGTTTTATCCATACTTTGGGGATGGAAGTGGTGCCGGAGTTAATGGCACATGTTCCCGACAAATATCCGAATATGAAATTCACCTTAACTCAAGCGGCTTCTTATAACCTCTTAAAATGGCTTGAAGAAGGGCAGGTCGATCTATGCTTATCGCAAAGAATCGAGTCAAAAACAATAGATATCGAATGGATTGAATTATGGAGCGAGGAATTATTTGTCATCGTTCCAAAAAATCATCGTTTTGCCAATCGGGAAACGATCAAACTGGAAGAAATAAAGGATGAACCGTTCATTTCCATTAAACGTGGAAATGCATTGCGTCAAATCGTGGATAAATTATTTGAGCAAGCAGGAATCACAACAAATATCACATTTTCTGGAGAGGAAATGCATACAGTTGCCGGGTTCGTAGGGGCGGGTTTAGGTGTTTCCCTAATTCCAAATATAAAAGGGTTAAATGAATATAATGTTTGCAAAATACGGGTAAGCGAGCCGATTTGCGAACGGAAGATCGGCGTTTCTTGGGCTGGTGGCCGTTATTTATCGCCGGCTGCGGTGCAATTTAAGGAATATTTGGTGGAGTATTTTGGAGAAAAATAATTGCAAGCAAGCTATAAAAAAACTTTGTAAAAGGTGAAGAATCCAATGCTTTATGACCGTGAATTGTTTGAAAAATTACTACATGACCATATAGATATTTTTGATTCTGAAGAAGTTGATGAGGCACTAGAACTGTTCAATTTTGCTTTGGATGGTGACGGAGGAGCCATGCTCGAAATTGCCTTTCTCTACCGGATGATGGATAAGTATAGCGATTCAGTGCATTGGCTGAAGGAGGCGGCTCTTTTAGAAAATGCGCACGCCATGTATGAATTGGGCAACTGCTATTTTGAAGGGCTCGGGATAGAAGAAAGCTATGAAAAGGCATTTTTGTATTATAAAAGAGCAGCGGAAAAGGGGCATGCAGATAGTGCCAATAATTTGGCTGATATGTATTTGAATGGTGAAGGTGTGGGCGTTGACGAAAAAGAAGCTTTGTATTGGTTTGGGATTGCCGCTGCACAAAATGTAGTAGAAGCCATGTTTACCTTAGGGATTATGTATGAACAAGGGATTGGGAACGTGCCGGATGAAGCTAAGGCATTCCAATATTATTTGCAATCGGCTGAAGGCGGCTATGAGGATGCCCAGTATCGAGTGGGGAATGTTTACTTAGATGGGCTCCTTGGACAAGAAAAGAATATCGAGCAGGCTTTAGCATGGTTTGAAAGAGCGGCTGAAACGCACCACATTGACTCCATCTATAATCTGGGATTTTTATATGAAAATGGATTAGGTGTACCGAGAAACGGCAAAAAAGCGCTTCATTATTATAAGCGTGCTGCGTTACTTGGTGATTACCAAGCAAAACTCAACATCGCGAGCATCTATGAATTAGGCATTGACGTTCCAAAAAATCGAAAAGAAGCAGCCAAATGGCGTAACTCGGCTATGCATCAGATGCAGCCATTCGAGTAATAAACAAATAGTTGAAAGCGGCTGTGACATAAGTAGAAATTCTAAGAGAAAATTAGGGGAAACTATAATCAGAATTTGATACTTTCTAAATTGATTGCAGTGGAGGGTCGAGTGTAGCTGTCGAATGCGTCTTTCGCTACAGAGCGGAGCTTCCTGCGGGAATAGCACGACGCCTAAGACTACAGGCTCAAAGGGAGTGCCCGCGAAATAGCGTACCGAAACGATAAAACATCATTTTCTCGAGAAATGGTGTTTTTTGGTTTTGTCCCGGCCTCTTTTTCTATTTTTATTGTTGTACTAATTTTGTAATAGAACTCACAGTACTTTTGAAGAAAAACGTTTATACTAGAGAGGCAGATAGAATGAACGGTTAGGAGTGTCTTGATGAAAACAGTAGTTGTTGTAGGTGGAGGAATAACGGGGCTTTGTACATTACATTATTTAAAAAGACAAGCACCTGGGGATGAGCCCATTCGCTACATACTTGCAGAAAAAAATGAGTATCTTGGCGGGAAAATGCATACTGTGTATGAAGAAGGTTTTATCATGGAAGCAGGCGCAGATTCCATTGTTGCGCGTCACCCGAATGTACTAGAGCTTATAAAAGAGCTGGATTTTGAAGCTGAATTAGTTTATAACGAAACGGGTATTTCGTATATTCACACAAATAATGAATTGCATGCTATTCCAGCAGGCTCTACTTTTGGCATACCGATGAGCATGGAATCGCTACAGGCGAGTACATTGATATCGGAGGAAGCCAAACTGCGTGTATTGATGGATGCTGAAATCCCTAACAATGAATTTACAAAGGAAAGCTCTATAGGAGATTTTTTAGAACACTTTCTAGGAAAAGAAATTGTGGAGAAGCAAATTGCACCAGTCCTTGCAGGAGTGTATTCAGGAGATTTATATCAATTATCCTTGGCTTCAACATTACCTTACTTAGTTGACTACAAAAATAAGTACGGCAGCGTCATGAAGGGCTTTGAAGCAAATCGAGAACAATTTGAAAAAGCAGCGAATAAAAAATTTATCTCTTTTAAAAATGGGCTGTCAGCTTTAATTAACCGACTGGAAGAGCTTCTTCCGGAAGTGGAATTTTATAAAAATATCGCAACAACAAGTGTAAAGAAAAATGGAGCTTTGTATGAAGTCAGCTTTTCCAATGGGGAAACGGTTCAAGCGGATGTAGTGGTCCTAGCGGTACCGAACAATATTGTACGGAATATATTAAATGATGCAGAGCTTGATCTAAACCTAAGTAAATTTACGAACGCATCGGCTTTAACAATGTATTTAGGATTCGATATCCCAGATTCAATCTTACCAGCTGATGGGACAGGGTTTATTGTCTCCCATCATAGTGATTTAGTTTGTAATGCATCAACGTGGACGAGCCGAAAATGGAAGCACACTTCCTCGGAAGGGAAGTTGCTTGTGAGATTGTTCTACAAAAATACAAATCCTCGATATGAAGAGCTGGCGGCAATGTCCGAGGAAGAACTGACGAAGGTTGCTTTGGAAGATATAAGGTTGAGCTTAAACATTGAAGAAAAACCGGTCGTTGTGAATGTGGCGAAATGGGTCGACATGATGCCGAGATACGACTTGGCCCATAAGGAAGCACTGGACGCTTTACTAGTAGATCTAGATTCAAAATACCCGAATCTCTATATTGCCGGATGCTCTTATTTTGGAGTTGGAATCGGTGCTTGTATCGAAAATGGCAAAAACACAGCAGAGAAGGTAATGAAAAGCTTATCTTCATTATAATAGGATGGTAATTTCTCAAAAGTCAGAAAACGTATTGACGAAACAGTTATTACAAGCTATGATACAATTTAATATATTAAAAACTAAATAAAACTCTTATCAAGAGAAGCTGAGGGACTGGCCCGATGAAGCTTCAGCAACCAACTTAAATGTAAGGTGCTAAATCCAGCCGGCTCAAGCCGAAAGATGAGAAGGATACCCACAGATAACACAAGCCTTCTTCTCGCAAGAAGGCTTTTTATATTTTTATAAATAGCCTATATAAGATTTATAAATCGTATATAGGAATTGATTTAACAAAAAGCGGGCAGGACGTAAGGAATGAACACGAACAAAAGAAACTGAAATTTTCGAATTTACAAGGGGATGAGGAAAGATGGGACTACTTGAAGCGCTAAAAACAAAAGTATTAACCGCTGATGGAGCGATGGGGACTTTATTGTACGCATATGGTCTGGATAATTGTCATGAGGAAATGAATCTTGTGAGGCCGGATTTGATCGAAAAGATCCATGCTGAATATATCGCAGCAGGAGCAGATGTTATCCAAACGAATACATATGGAGCAAATTCTATTAAACTTTCACGCTATGGTCTAGAAGCAAGTGTCGAAGAAATCAATAAGGCAGCCATTTCTATCGCCAAAAAAGCAGTAGGAAATGGCAGTCAATTTATACTGGGGTCAATTGGGGCGATACGTGGTGTCCGAAAAAGTGACGCGACACTAGGTGAAATTCTAGCAGCGGTTAAAGAGCAAGCCAGAGTTTTAATCGATGGCAAAGTAGATGCACTTTTATTAGAAACATACTATGACTTTGAGGAATTAACGGAAACGATTAAAATGCTTCGCTCTGAAACGACATTGCCCATCATTGCGCAAGTTTCCATGCATGAGCCTGGAATTTTAGTTAATGGGAAGAGTTTAAATGAAGCATTGAAGCAACTTCAAAATCTTGGAGCAGATATTGTGGGAGTCAATTGCCGCTTAGGTCCGCACCATACGATTCAAGCCTTCGAAGGTGTTGAGCTGCCAGAAAAAGCATTTATGTCTGCTTATCCAAACGCTTCATTACTGGATATTGAAGATGGACGAGTGATTTACGAGTCTGAGGTGGATTATTTTGCAAGAGCTGCCGTACAGCTTCGCAACCAAGGTGTTCGACTGATCGGGGGCTGCTGTGGAACGACGCCAAAGCATATCGAGGCAGCAAAGAAGCTTCTAAAGAATTTAGAGCCGATTGAGGTAAAAGAAGCAATAGTGCACAAGGAAATTTATATCCAAGAGGCTGAGCCTACATTGGAAGAGCCCCTTCACGAAAAAGTGAAACGAGAACGTTCTGTCATTGTTGAGCTAGATACACCAAGACATTTAGAAATTGACGCCTTTGTGGAAGGTGCGAAAAAGCTTTATAGCGAAGGTGCAGACATAATTATGATGGCGGATAATTCACTTGCATCGCCTCGTATTAGCAATATTGCGATGGGCTCGATCTTGAAGCTTCAGCATGGCATCCGTACAATGCCGCATATAACGTGCCGTGATCGAAATCTAATCGGCTTGCAGTCTCACATAATGGGCTTAAATGCATTAGGGCTACATGATATTTTAACTGTCACTGGAGATCCAACCAAGGTAGGGGACTTCCCTGGGGCAACAAGCGTTTATGATGTGTCCTCGATGGAGTTGATCTCGTTGATTAAACAATTAAACGAAGGAATCTCCTTCTCTGGTAAACCGTTGCGCAAGAAAGCGAATTTCTCGGTTGCTGCTGCCTTTAATCCGAATGTAAGAGTATTGGATCGAGC
>DAMDNS010000193.1:0-5550 GCA_032083605.1 Ureibacillus sp. | reverse complement strand
TTATGAATCTATTAGCAGATATCATATATAAAATACTAGATCCAAGAATTAAATATTAGAAGGGGGAGGACCTATGTCGGTAAATATTCAAAATCAAAACCAAACAGTTACAAGTCCAGTCAGCCATAAAAAAACAACTGGTTTCTTTGTTCGTTGGCTACGCCTTCTGCTAAAAAGTAAAACAGGTACTCTCGGGTTAATTATTGTTCTTGCTGTGACCTTGGTTGCTATATTTGCGAAATCATTAGCACCTCATGATCCAAATCTAATCAATCCCGCCATTATGCTTCAACCCCCAGTTTGGGTAGACGGAGGATCAACAGCTCATATTCTTGGGACAGATAACCTTGGCCGGGATATTTTGAGCAGGATTATCTATGGATCGCAAATTTCCCTTGCCGTTGGGATTTCAGCGGTTGCTCTTGCTGGAGTCATAGGCGTTTTTGTAGGATTGGTAGCTGGATACTACGGGGGATTAATAGATAATGTGCTAATGCGTCTGGTTGACTCCTTCTTGGCCATTCCTACAATCCTATTTGCTCTAGTTATCTTAAGTATTTTCGGACCAAGTGTAGCTACATTAATAGTAGTGCTTGGGATAACTAACTGGGTTCAATATGCACGCCTTGTTCGTGGGGAAGTACTCTCCATCAAGGAACGTGAATTTGTAAAAGCAGCTAAATCGATAGGTGTTCGTGACAACAAAATTATTCTTAAACACCTTCTTCCGAACGTTATATCACCTTTTATAGTCATTTCCACTTTGAGTGTGGCGACAACAATTATTCTTGAGGCCTCTTTAAGCTTCCTAGGTTTAGGAATTCAGCCGCCAACCATCTCATGGGGTGGAATTTTAAGTGACGGAAGGGATTACATAGCAACTAGCTGGTGGTTAGCGGCATTCCCTGGTATGGCGATTACAATCACGGTATTAGCTATTATCTTCTTAGGTGATTGGCTTCGTGATGTTCTGGACCCTAGAGCAAACAACTGAGTAAAAAACAGCTTTTAAAAAAATAAGGCTTGGAACTTTAAATGAACGCGCTATTATGTAAACATTCATCAGATATGAAGAGGAGGTCTTGAAGATGACGGAAGCTTTATTGGAGATAAAGGATTTGAAAACCTACTTTCATACGGAGAACGGGGTAGTTCCGTCGGTAGATGGCGTTTCTTTTTCAATAAAGAAAGGGGAAACAATTGCTGTAGTTGGTGAATCTGGTAGCGGAAAAAGTGTAACTTCGCTATCAATCATGGGACTAATAGGCTCTCCGGGTAAAGTTGTAGGCGGAGAGGTTTTATTTGAAGGGCAGAATTTAACGACTCTTTCAAAGCGAGAAATGAGAAAGCTGCGCGGAAATGAGATTGCAATGATTTTTCAGGAACCGCTAACCTCTTTAAATCCATTATTTACTGTAGGTAACCAAATCTCTGAATCTATTAAACTGCATCAAAATGCGACCAAGGAACAGGCCAAGGTAAAAAGTATTGAAATGCTAAAGCAAGTAGGAATTCCTCGACCTGAAAAGGTGTATTCATCCTATCCACATATGCTAAGCGGTGGAATGAGGCAGAGGGTCATGATTGCGATGGCTCTATCATGTAGCCCTAAACTACTGATAGCTGATGAACCAACAACAGCTTTGGATGTAACCATTCAAGCGCAAATTTTACAGCTAATGCGAAATCTCACCCATGATAACGATACGGCGATCATGTTAATTACCCATGATCTGGGTGTTGTTGCGGAAATGGTGGATACAGTTATCGTAATGTACGCTGGCCAGGTTGTTGAATATACGGATGTATATACAATTTTTAAGGAGCCCAAACACCCTTATACCAAAGGATTACTGGATAGTACCCCCAAAATACATGAGCTGAAGGATGAACTACAGTCAATAGAAGGGACAGTACCGGCACCCGGAACAATTACACAAGGCTGCAGGTTTCAGACGCGCTGTCCATTAGCAACAGCAAAGTGCCTAACTGAGGAACCGGAGCTTAAAGAATTATCGCCAAATCATAAAGTCCGTTGCTGGCTCCATGAAGAAGGAGAGGTGGCAATTTAAATGGTACAAATTTTAAATGAAGTAGACAAACAAAACTTGGATGATAATGACTACCTGTTAGAAGTAAAAGGGCTAAAAAAGTATTTTGATATAAGTGAAGGCTGGTTTAGCAAAGAAAAGCAGTATTTAAGGGCAGTAGATAACATTGATTTTTATGTGAAACAGGGAGAAACCCTCGGAATAGTAGGAGAATCTGGCTGCGGAAAATCCACAACCGGTAATTTGATTATGCAGCTGTTGGATAAAACAGAAGGAGAAATAATTTTTGAAGGTATTGATCTAAGCACTTTAAAAGGTGAAGAGCTTCGTAAAAAAAGAGCTGAAATTCAAATGATTTTCCAAGATCCCTTTTCTTCATTGAATCCTAGAATGAGAGTTTTTGATATTATTGCTGAACCGTTAAAAACGCATAATGCTGCCAAAGGGAAAGAATTAGAGAATCAGGTTTATGAACTGATGGATGTCGTGGGACTAGATCGCACTTATGCTAGAAGATACCCACATGAGTTTAGTGGAGGTCAAAGGCAAAGAATTGGAATTGCCAGAGCTATAGCCCTAAAGCCTAAGCTGATTATTTGTGATGAACCTGTCTCCGCACTTGATGTTTCAATCCAATCACAAATTCTTAATTTAATGTCTAAGCTACAAAAGGAATTTCAATTGACTTATATTTTCATAGCTCATGGACTGCCAGCAGTTAAGCATATAAGTGACAGAGTTGCTGTCATGTATTTGGGGAAAATTGTTGAGATCACGACAAAAGAAAAGCTATTCGACCACCCGCTGCATCCCTATACAGAAGGGCTATTATCTGCTGTACCGATTGCAGATCCAACACTTCGAGACAAAAAAACCCGCATTATTATAGAAGGAGATATGCCAAGTCCTGCAAATCCTCCTTCAGGCTGCCGTTTCCACACAAGATGTGCATATGCTCAGGAAAAATGTCGGAGTGAAGAACCGAAGCTAGTCGAAGAGAAACCTGACCATTTTGTAGCCTGTCATTTTCCATTAAAGGAAGGGCAAGGCGTACTAATAGACAAATAAATATTAGGAGATGGTGGAAGTGGAAACCTTTTTACAAGAGAAAAAAACTGAGATGCTTCAACTAATTGAGCAGCTTGTAAATATAGATAGTGGTTCATATGTGAAAAGAGGCGTTGACCAAGTAGGGTCCATTTTAAAGGAGAAGTATGAAGAGCTTGATTTTTTAGTTGAAGTTAAAGAAGAGATAGAATTCGGAAATAATATGGTGATTAAGCATAAACAAGCAAAGGATCCAAAGATTATTCTTGTTGCTCATATGGATACTGTATTTCCAGAAGGCACCGTAGCCAAACGCCCATTTTATATAGAAGGAAACCGGGCATATGGACCAGGTGTTGTTGATATGAAATCTAGCCAGGTAGAATTAATCTATGCAATCAAAGCATTGAAAAAAATTGGTTCAAAGAGTCTTGAAAACATCCTAATTATTCTAAATGGTGATGAAGAAGTCGGCTCCATTACGTCTCGTTCTATAATTGAAGAGCATTCAGTAGGAAAAGAGTATGCTCTGATCATGGAGCCTGCAAGAAAGGATGGCTCACTTGTAACAGCAAGACGAGGTGGCGGACGTTACGACATTATAGTAAAGGGAAAAGCGGCGCACTCAGGCATTGAGCCGGAAAAAGGCAGGAGTGCCATTGAAGAACTTGCCTACAAGATTATTCAGCTGCATGCCTTAAATAATCATGAAAAAGGCATTAGTGTTAATGTTGGTTTAATAGAGGGTGGAACTTCTGTGAATACCGTATCTGCAAGTGCAGTGGCGCATGTAGATATTCGCATATCCGAAATTGAACAGGCAGCATATTTAGAAAAGAAGATTAAGGAAATTTGCTCCAAGACTGAAGTTTCAGGGACAAAAATTCAGCTTGAAGGGTCAATTAGCCGTCCGCCAATGATATTTAATGACCAATCGGAAGAGCTGCTTCATATTATTCAGGATGTTGGAAAAGAAATTGGGTTGAATGTAAGGGATACGGCAACCGGTGGAGGTGGGGATGCTTCATTTACATCGGCAACTGGTGTTGCAACAGTTGATGGGCTAGGTCCGGTTGGGGGAGATGCTCATAGTGAAAGTGAATATTTAGAGATTGACACGCTCCCTGAGCGTACTCTGCTTCTTGCCAAAACGATTGAACGCCTTTCGGAGTAATTCGGAAGTGTTGAACTTTTGAAAAATGTAGAGTGATCCCCTTTTGCTGAAACCTAAAGCAATAGGGGCGATCTCCACATCAGCCAAAACAAAAAATCCTCCAGCACATGAATGCTGGAGGACTTTTTCTGAGCCTTGCTATACATTATGTATGGCAAAGCCGCCTTGCCGTAATTATTATAGAAAGTTTTAAACCACCACTCCTCAAAGTGGGTGTTCGCAAAAGATTTCCTGTATATCGTCATGCACCGTGGTGTGACGCTCGCCATTCCATCTTCTATATAAAACTCCCTTTTACAGTTCAAAGGTTAAAACTTAATATGTGTACGAACAACGCAGCTTTAATGTTATATTAAACGATTGTTGTGAGTTGTGCAAGTAAGTACTACTCATGAAAAAAGTCAAATTTTTATCATGAGCTCGCTTAGTGTAAATGATGGGTTTATCGGAATTAGTGACTAAATAGATATAAGATTATGTAGGAATTTTGAGCAGGTAATGATTTTTTGATAAAATAAAAAGCCTTCCATTATTGGAAAACTTTTTCAATCTATTCCGATATATTTAACACTTCATTCGTCAATGCTGCAATATTAATTTGAGTTTCCTCATGCATCACATCATTTAAAATCTCATTTCGGAAATAGCGAACACTAGCCTTTAAAGGCATTTTCAATAGCTTTTCAAGCGCCTGCTGGTACATAATTACGAATTCTTTATCTGTGTTTCCACGCTTTAACTCCGCAAAGGATTCATAAAATTGGTCAAGTTTGTCGGCAAATTCGAGAAGACGGCCTTCAATCGTCCCATCTTTTCCTTCTTTCATACGTTCAAAGAACACTTCTTGGAAATCGGGCGGTATTTCTTCCCGAATAAATTTCTCCATCATTTTTTCTTCGACGTGGGCAAGCATTTGCTTTAGCTCCACACTGGCATGCTTTACAGGAGTTTTAATGTCGCCAATGAATACTTCAGCAAAGTCATGATTGATTGTTTTTTCATATAGAGACTTCCAATCAACTGTTGCACCATTCATTTCTTCAAGCGTTGCAAAAAACATAGCATACTGTGATACCTTCCAAGAATGCGCAGCGACATTATGCTCTTCAAATTTGAAACGACCAGGGGCGCGGAAAATTCGTTCTAAATCATTTAAGCTTGTAAAAAATTTATGGATACCTATAAAAACCACTCCTCAACTAGTTTATTAGCATAATTTATATGCCTATATTTGAATCATATAATTATTCATACCCCAATAGATGCGTATTTCAATCA
>DAMDNS010000192.1:0-5573 GCA_032083605.1 Ureibacillus sp. | reverse complement strand
TGTGGCCATGGCTCGTGCCTTAGTCATGCGACCGAAAATTATGTTGTTTGATGAAGTCACTTCGGCTCTAGATCCAGAATTAGTAGGAGAAGTGTTGGAGGTCATACGTGATATTGCTAAAAACGAAGACATGGCCATGGTGTTAGTTACACATGAAATGGATTTTGCTTTAGACATTGCTGATAAGGTTTTATTTTTAGATCAGGGAGTAATTGCGGAAGAAGGAACAGCCGAAGAAGTCATTAGTCATTCAAAAAATGAGCGGGTGCAAACGTTCTTAAAAAGATTTAGAACTTCCTATTAAAATATTGTCGGATAAGAGGTGTAGTTTTTCATGGTATTTGATAAAAGTGAATACATTAACCGGTTGAATAAAATAAAGATAGAGATGCAAAGAAATGAAATCGATGTATTAATAACTGCAAACCCTGCAAATATGAACTACATCTCTGGATATGATGGCTACTCCTTCTATGTAATTCAAGGCGTAATGATTTTATTGAATGAAAGTGAGCCGATATGGATTGGCAGAAATATGGATTGTCCTGGAGCACAGCTTACAACATGGTTAAATACAGAAAATATTAAAGGATATGAAGATGATTACGTTCAGTCGGATCTAAAAAATCCAATGCACTTTTTTGCTGATGTATTAAAAGAAAAGGGCATTACAAATGAGAGTATTGGATTGGAATTAAGCCAAGAATCGCTTAGTGTGACTTCTTTCATGGAATTACAAAAAAAACTCCCTAACTGCAACTTCAAAAATGCCTCATATCTAGTAAATAGAGTCAGAATGGTTAAATCAGATGCAGAAATTCATTATATGAAACAGGCTGGCAAGATTTCGGTAAATGCAATGAATATCGCCATCAATAGGATTAGTGATGGGGTATTGGAGTCAGAAGTTGCGGCAGAAATCTATAAGACGTTAATACAAGGAACCGATGAATATACAGGTGACTATCCTGCAATTATTCCGTTAATGTCTGCCGGGAAAAAAATTTCTGCACCACACTTATCTTGGACAAATAGTCAATTTAAAAATGATAGTATTGTTACTTTAGAATTATCAGGTTGTGTCAATCGCTATCATACCCCATTAGCGAGAACTATCTATTTAGGAACTCCCTCAGACCAGTATAAAGATATTGTCAGCATTGTTTTAGAAGGATTACATGAAATGCTTAATGTTATTAAACCAGGGGTTACTTGTAATGAGGTTGCAAATAGTTGGAATGCAGTCCTCGAAAAGTCCTCAATTATCAAGGATTCACGTGTCGGCTATCCTATTGGCATTGGCTATCCACCAGACTGGGGCGAGCAGACAATTAGTATGCGCCCAGGTGATATGAATCTATTAAAAGAAAACATGACATTCCATATACTTCCTGCGCTTTTCCAAGCAGAAACTGGCTTCGTAGTAAGCGAATCAATAAGAGTAACAGAGAATGGGTGTGAGCTCTTAGCGAACATACCTAATAATTTGATTTTGAAATAAAAGCAAATCAGATAAGCTGTAGAATGTTGGATTTGGAATGTAAAAACCTATAAGAAAGAAGGGATTTAATGAAATTACGAAATAAACACTCGATCATAACTCTACTCTTTACTATATTAATTATTTCTACATTGGCTGCTTGTAATGGTGAACAATCGACTGAAAGTGACAATGATCTATCCGCTACTTCTGGAAATGATATTTTTGTCTTTGCACGAGGTGGAGATGCGGTGTCATTAGATCCTTCTGTAGTAACAGATTCTGAGTCTGAAAATGTATCTCAAAGCATTCTAGAAACACTTGTTACTTTTGAAGAAGGAAAAACAACTGTTGCCCCTCTGTTAGCTACGGAATGGCAGGAGTCAGAGGATGGTTTAACATATACATTTAACCTGCGAGAAGGAGTAAAATTCCAGGATGGTACTGATTTTAATGCGGAAGCAGTGGTTTATAATTTCGAACGTTGGATGAATTCGGGAGACGATAAATTCGCTGTCTATAGTTCAGTTTTTGGAGGATTTAAAGGTGATGAAACCCATACTCTTGAGTCTATAAAAGCCATAGACGAGTATACGGTGGAGTTTAAATTAAAGTCAGTGCTTCCGACATTCTTAAAAAGTTTGGCACTTACGCCGTTTTCAATTTCCAGCCCAGCAGCAATAGAAAAATTTGGAGAAGAATATGGAAGTAACCCAGTAGGAACGGGGCCATTCGTGTTTCAAGAATGGAAAAGAAACGAACGTGTAGTGTTAAATAAAAATGAAGACTACTGGTTAGAAGGATATCCAAAATTAAATCAAGTAATCTTTAGAACAATTCCTGATAACTCAGCTCGACTAAATGCTTTACTTAGCGGGGAAGTAGACATGATTGACGGAGTGGATCCAGGTAATATTGCTCAAGTTGAAGGGGATGAAAACCTTCAGCTCATTACAAGACCTTCACTAAATATAGGTTATTTAGGTTTGACAGTGACAAGAGAACCACTAAACAACAAATTAGTTCGTCAAGCTTTAAACTATGCAGTTGATAAGGAAGGAATGGTTGAGGCATTTTTCGGTGGACAAGCAAGTGCTGCTAAAAATCCAATACCGCCTGCGGTTGAAGGCTACAACGATGAAATAGAAGCTTATCCTTATGATCCAGAAAAAGCGAAAGCTTTATTGGCAGAAGCCGGATATTCCGATGGGTTTGAAATGGAATTATGGGCTATGCCAGTTGCTCGTCCTTACATGCCTGACGGAAAAAAAGTAGCAGAATTATTACAGGCGAATTTTGCAGATATTGGAGTAACGGCAAAAATCGTCACATATGAATGGGCAACTTATTTAGAAAAAACTAAAGCTGGGGAAGCGGATGCATTTCTTCTTGGATGGACAGGAGCAAATGGGGATGCAGATGATTTCATCTACTCATTATGGCATAAAGATAATATTGGGGGAATGAATTCTACCCAATATTCAAATGAAGAATTAAACAAAGTTTTAACTGAAGCAAGATCAATTACTGATCAAGATAAAAGAAATGAATTATATATGAAAGCCCAAGAGATCATGCATGAAGATCCACCAATCATCCCTTTAATTCATACAACACCAGTTTTAGCAGCTAGAGCAAATATTTCTGGTTTTGATCCTCATCCAACAGGAAGAGTAATAACTACTAAAATTGAATTTAAGTAGGTAGACGATGGACAAGTGAGAGCTTGTCCATCTTCGGATTTTGATTGAATAATAGGATTCAATTCTAACGAAAAAGGGGAATAAAAAATGATAAATAAATTGTTTAGCCGTTTAGAAAGTATATATCCTGAAATGGTGGAGATACGAAGAGATTTGCACATGCATCCAGAACTTTCTTTTCAAGAGAAGAGAACTCCGGAATTCATCTATAATTATCTGAAGAACCTTAATATAGATGTGAAGAAGAATGTTGGGGGAAATGGGGTTCTAGGATTTTTAAAAGGTGGTAAACCAGGAAAAACAATTGCGCTGCGGGCAGATTTTGATGCATTGCCAATTGACGATGAAAAAGACGTACCTTATAAATCAAAAATACCGGGAGTCATGCATGCCTGTGGACATGATATTCATACAGCCGCATTATTAGGGGTTGCAAAAGTTTTAAGCGAGGTAAGAGAAGAAATTAACGGGAATGTAGTTTTTATTCACCAACATGCTGAAGAATTAAGTCCAGGTGGGGCAATCAGTATGGTTGAGGATGGGTGTTTAGACGGTGTTGATGAAGTATACGGGGCGCATGTTGAAGTTAATTGGCCAGTTGGATCGATTGCCGTAAATGAAGGCTATGTCCAAGCGGCATCCGATGCATTTCACATCACTATAAATGGTAAGGGCGGTCATGGTGCTGAGCCTCATCGATCTGTAGATCCAATTATTATTGGTTGTAACCTTGTTGTTGAATTACAAAATATCGTTAGTAGACATGTTGACCCACTAAAACCAGCAGTAGTTACTGTGGGGGCTTTCAATAGTGGAAACGCACCAAATGTTATACCGGATAAAGCATATTTAAAAGGGACAGTAAGAACCTACGATAAAGATGTAAGAATTCAAATAGAAAAAGATTTACAGCTGATTGCTCAAAAAACGGGCGAAAAATATAATGCGAGGATAGATGTTGAGTATATAAAGGGGTATATTGCATTATATAACCATCCAAAAGAAACTGAGTTTATCAGAAAGTTAGCTTTAGAAATCGTTGGCGAAGATAATGTGTCCATTAAACCGCCTGATATGGGCGGCGAAGATTTTGCGTATTATGTAGATAAGGTGCCAGGCACATTTTTCTGGGTTGGAGGAGGAAATCCTGAGATAAATGCTGTTTATCCACATCATCATCCTAAATTTGATGTAGATGAAAAGTCTATGTTAAATACGGGGAAGGTCTTTATTTCAGCGATATTAAATAGCTCGAAATAAGTTTAAGTGAAAAATATGGATGCAAAAAACGAGTAGATTTCATTATAGCCGAAATTCTACTCGTTTTATCTAAATCAAGATATTAATATACTTTATCACCATTAAAGATAGAGTTTTTAACTACTACATAATCAACTGTACGAATTGAGTCTAATTTAGTGCCGCCAGCATAGGAAATAGATGATTGTAAGTCTTGTTCCATTTCCACTAAAGTATCCATCAAAGCACCTTTGTGTTCAACGTACATTTTTTTGCCTTCAACGTTTTTCTTTTCGCCTTTTTGGAATTCAGAAGCCGAACCAAAGTACTCTTTAAACATTTTGCCATCTTTTACTACCGTTTGTCCTGGTGATTCTTCGTGACCCGCAAACAAAGAACCTATCATAACCATTGAAGCACCGAAACGGACTGATTTTGCAATATCGCCATGAGTACGAATACCGCCATCAGCGATTATTGGCTTTGTTGCTGCTTTTGAACACCAGCGAAGTGCAGCTAACTGCCAACCGCCAGTTCCAAATCCAGTCTTGATTTTCGTAATACATACTTTACCTGGCCCAATTCCAACTTTTGTTGCATCAGCACCAGCATTTTCAAGCTCGCGAACTGCTTCAGGAGTACCAACATTACCAGCAATTACAAAGCTTTGCGGTAAGTGATATTTAATATGCTTGATCATATTAATGACAGCATTAGAATGACCGTGGGCAATATCAATTGTGATAAATTCCGGAATCAATTCTTCCACTGCTAACTGTTCAATAAAGCTGTACTCTTCCTCTTTAACCCCAACAGAAATTGAAGCAATTAATTTACGAGAATGCATGTTTTTAATAAATTCAGCACGTGTTTCTGGATTGAAACGGTGCATGATATAAAAATATCCATTTTCAGCTAATTTAATCGCAATGGTTTCATCAATAATCGTCTGCATGTTGGCAGGTACTACCGGCAATTTAAATTTATGCCCCCCGAACATAATGGAAGTATCACATTCTGAACGGCTGTTTACGATACATTTATTTGGAATTAGTTGAATATCTTCATAGTCAAATACGTTATCCATTTAAGAACACCTCTAAATCACGAATATTTTTTAACAAAAGGCATTAATTGTTCGCCCTTTGGTA
>DAMDNS010000191.1:0-5586 GCA_032083605.1 Ureibacillus sp. | reverse complement strand
GAGCACTTGTTACATGAATGTAAAAACTTACATAATTATTTTATTTGTTTCAGGGGCAAAATCGAAATAAAATGAAAAATGTCGATTAGAAAAACACGGTTGATCGCCAATATGGCGAAAATTGATGTATTTTCATATGCGGATATCTGGAACACTTATATTTTTATATCCGCTTAAAAATGAAACATAAGAGAAATATGGTAGAACAGTACATGTGACACTATAAATTCTCCAGCTTTTCAGCTATAATAATTCTTATGATTTTAAGCGCTATTAATAGATTGCTTAAAGAAGAAAGGGAGTACTAAATTTGTTTGGATTAGGAAATAAAGATGTCGGGATTGATCTTGGCACAGCGAATACATTAGTTTTCATTAAAGGAAAAGGGATTGTATTACGTGAACCTTCTGTAGTTGCAAAAAATACAAAAACAGGAGACATTGTTGCAGTTGGTAACGATGCAAAAAATATGATCGGGCGTACACCTGGATCTATCGTAGCCATCAGACCGATGAAGGATGGCGTTATTGCGGACTTCGATATTACAACATCGATGATTCAATACTATTTAAAACAAGCTTTAAAAAATTCAGGTTCTAATTGGAAAAAACCAAATGTCATGATTTGTGTTCCTTATGGCATTACTTCGGTAGAACAGCGTGCAGTTATCGATGCTTCAAGACAAGCAGGGGCAAAAGAAGCCTTTACAATCGAAGAGCCATTTGCCGCAGCTATTGGAGCTGATTTACCAGTTTGGGACCCAACTGGATCGATGGTTGTTGATATTGGTGGCGGTACAACAGAGGTTGCAGTCATTTCATTAGGCGGTATCGTAACTAGTGAATCTGTACGTATCGGCGGCGATGCAATGGACCAATCAATCATCAGCTATATTCGTAAAACGTATAACCTAACAATTGGTGAGCGTACTGCAGAGAAAATTAAAATCGAAATCGGTACCGCTCGTGTTGATGATAACAATGAAAAAATGGAAATCCGCGGACGTGATTTACTAACTGGATTACCAAAAACAATCGAAATTACAGCAGAAGAAATTTCTGATTCTTTAAAAGAAGCAATTGCGGCTATTACTGATGGAGTTAAGAAAACACTAGAACAAACACCTCCAGAGCTTTCCGCGGACGTAATGGAAAGAGGAATTGTATTAACTGGTGGTGGAGCACTTCTACGTAACCTGGACAAAGTAATCAGTGATGAAACAAATATGCCTGTCTTTATCGCAGAAAATCCACTAGATTGTGTTGCGATTGGTACAGGTAAAGCTCTAGATCATATCGATTTAGTACGTTCTCAACAGATGAAAGGGTAAGGAGGATATGCAATGCCACATTTTACGAACAAGAAATTAATACTGCTGCTGGTTGGCACAATTTTCCTTGTGGCATTGATTAGCTTCTCCTTACGAGATCGACAAAACGCAAGCGTTCCCGAACAATTTATTAAAGACACTGTTGGCTTTGCTCAATTCATAGTTGCAAAGCCGGCAAATTACATAACAGGTATTTTTAATGATATTAATTCTTTATTAAATACGTACGAAGAAAATAAGCGTCTAAAAATGCGTTTGGAAGATTTTGCTGTACTTCAAGCAGAAGTTAATACTTTGCAATCTGAAAATGAATCTTTAAAAGAATTGGTAGACAAAAAGGATAGTTTGAAAGATTATGATCCGCTCAAAGCAACCGTTATTGCCAGAAATCCTGACCAGTGGGAAGAAAAAATTATCCTTAACCGAGGCTCCTCACACGGTGTCAAAATTAATATGGCGGTCATGACTGCAAATGGTCTAATCGGTAAAATTAGTTTAGTCACACCATTTACATCAGAGGTTGAATTACTTTATTCAAACAATCCTAATTATCGAGTTTCGGCGATTGTTCAAGGAGAAAAATCAGATGTTTTTGGTTTAGTAGAAGGATATGACACAGAGCGTAATGAATTAATACTAAAGAGAATCGATTCCAGCTTCAAGGTTAATGAAGGCGAGAAAGTTGTAACGTCCGGTTTAGGCGGGATTTACCCTAAAGGAATATTAATTGGTGAAGTGACAGAAGTAACAACCGATGACTATGGTCTTACTAAAATGGCTTATGTAAAACCGGCTGCAAATTTTTCGATGTTAGAGGATGTAATTATTGCATTAAGAACTTCAATCTCAGTTGACGGTTCGGATGGCTCTGGCACAAATGCAGATTTAACAAATGGAATTCAAAGTGAAACTACTGATACTACTGAAGGTGAAGAATAGATGATACGTTTCTTAATCCCTTTTGTAGCAGTCGTTTTATTTTTGTTAGAGCCGGAGTTTGCCTTGTTCTCACCAATCACTTGGGGGGAGCAAACCCTTGTTTTAGTACCGCGATTTGTCATACTTTATCTAATCTTTATCTCTATATACTATAGTAAAAAAAGGGCTTGTTTGTATGGATTAATTTTTGGACTCTTGTATGATGTGTTTTTCATTGATATTATTGGATTATATTCCTTTTTATATCCACTCGTTTGTTTTGTTGCAGGGTCAACTGTAAGATTTATCCATCAGCATTTAAGTGTCACAACAATATTATCCGTAGTACTAGTAGCTTTAATGGAAGTTTTCTTGTATTATTTCTTTTATTTTATTCAGTTTACGACAATACCGGTAAGCGATTTTTTAAGCAACCGTTTACTTCCAACTATAATCGCAAACCTTTTATTTTTAATAATGCTTGGTTGGGCATTTAAATATTTAATCAATGCGCGTGTGTTACAGCGTGCCCGAGATAATTCTTAAATTGATTTGGCGTGAGGTGTCGCTTTTTTATGAATAAACAGCTTGTCCATATTAAGGGGACTAAGGCGGGGTTGGTACTTCGGCTTGATGATCAGTGCGCCTACGCAGACCTGGTGGAAGAACTTGAACGTAAGGTTTCAGAGGGTGGAATCGATGGAAAAGTTGATGTGCAGCTACATCTAGGAAATCGCTATCTACTGAGTGCACAGCAAAAAGAGCTCATCGCAATTGTACAAGGCCCGGGTAATATGCACGTTTCAAAGGTGCACAGTGATGTAATAACAATTGAAGAAAGTAATGAAAAGGTGCTAACGGACCAGAGCGAAACTTATATTGGAATTATTCGTTCAGGTCAAATCGTAAAAACGGATGGAGATATTGTAGTAATTGGTGATGTAAATCCGAACGGAAAAATTGAAGCTGGTGGAAGTATTTTCGTTCTTGGTAATTTAAGAGGCATTGCCCATGCAGGAATAAATGGAAATAAAGAGGCAATTATCGTTGCGTCACATTTTGAACCTACCCACGTTTTAATTGATGACCAGATTGAAGTTATGTCTAACGAAAAACCCTTCGTTAAAGAAAATGCAGAACAAATCTTTGCATATCTTGATAGAGAAGGCATAATTTCATATGAGCGAGTACAAGAAGTAAGAAAAATACGTCCATTATTAAGTACGATTAAAGGAGGAAGCTGATGTGGGTGTAGCAATTGTAATAACTTCAGGTAAAGGCGGAGTAGGTAAAACAACAACAACTGCCAATCTGGGAACTGCATTAGCTCTTCAAGGGAAAAAAGTATGTTTAGTAGATACAGATATTGGCTTACGTAACTTAGACTTAGTATTAGGTTTAGACAATCGCATTATTTATGACTTAGTCGATGTCGTAGAAGGTCGCTGTAAGATTCATCAAGCGCTGGTTAGGGACAAGCGTGTTGATGAGAAACTATTTTTATTGCCTGCTGCTCAAACAACGGATAAAAATGCCGTAACACCAGAGCAAATGAAGAGTTTAATAGACGAGTTAAAGCGTGAATATGATTATGTTTTAATTGACTGTCCTGCGGGTATTGAACAAGGTTATAAAAACGCTGTAGCCGGCGCTGATCGTGCTATTGTCGTAACAACTCCTGAAATTTCTGCTGTCCGAGATGCTGATCGCATTATCGGCTTATTGGAGCAGGAAGCTATCGAACCGCCAAAATTGATCATCAACCGTATTCGTAAAGATTTAATGAACAATGGAGACTCATTGGACATTAATGAGATTACGACACATTTATCAATTGATTTATTAGGAATTGTGGTTGATAGTGAAGACGTTATTAGTTCATCAAACAAGGGTGAACCAATTGTCATGGACCCGAATAGTAAAGCTTCTCTAGGTTATCGAAATATTGCGAGAAGAATTTTAGGTGAATCAGTTCCCCTAATGTCTATCGAGGATAATTCAAAGGGAATGTTCAAAAAATTGATTTCGATTTTCTCGAAATAGAGATAAATACTAATATTGTAAAGCAATAGATAGAGGCTGCAGACATACTCGAAAATTTGAGTTTGACTGCAGTTTTTTATTTTTAATGAATTTACCATATTTCGCTTTGTGGAGTATTTTTTGATACCAGGATCTTCTTAGGTGTGTATTTTCAATGGGGATATTCAGAGGAAACAATAGTATTTATTGCCTTTAATAAAAGAGGATTTTTTTAACTAATAATCTCGAAAATCCCTCGACAAAAGCATGATTTTATTTTCCTTTTGCATTCGACTTATTTGGACAGTTTCTTTCCATTTCCACTAGAATCCTAAAATCATATTTTTCATATACTATGAAAAAGAGAATGGATGAGGTAGTGAACAAGAAATGGAAATGGATTGCGGCTATTGTTCTCTGCGGTGTCGTCATATTAGGTACTCGACTGCAAGAGAGGGGACAATTGGCGGTAGATGTGAAAAAAGCTGTCTATAGTTCTGAAGATTTAACTGTTATGCGTAATATGCTGCGAGAAGTATTTGGACAGGAAGAGGATAAGAAAATTACTGTTTCAACGGAAAACATTAATCAAGAGTTATTATCCTTTGTCTCTATCAAACCTTATGATAATGGTTATTTGTTAACTTTTGAAAAACCAATTCCGATTCTTGCAATCGAAAATGGACTTGTTGTGTATACGGGTCATACCAAGAACACGGGAAAAACTATTTCCGTATTTTATGAAGATAATATCACTGTTACCTATGGGAATGTGGATTCGTTTTCATTATTACCATATACCTCTGTGGAACGAGGAGGTACTCTTGCGAATAAGGAACCGGGGGAACTTTATCTTAAAATAGAAGAAGACGGCAAAGTATTAAACCTTGAGAAAACTTTAGAATGGATGAAAGAGCATACGCAATCATGATGCGTATGACTATTCATCCATTATTTTTGCCGATTCTGTTTAGTATTGTGTTCTATGGTAATGTGTCTTATTATGCACTTATTTTATCATCTTTAATTATTCATGAAGTGGGGCATATCGCAGCAGCTTTTCTTTGTAGAGTGAAGGTAGAGCGGTGTGTCATAATGCCATATGGTGGAGAAATTCAACTCAAGGGCGGCAACTCGATTGCACCAAAAAAACAGCTGGCTATTGCTCTTGGAGGACCAATTGCCACTCTTTGCTGTATTGCTATTACTCCGTTTCTAGATCCGCTATTAGCCGAGCCTGTATTAAAAATTCAAATTGTTTTGCTTGGAATTAATCTCATTCCAATCTGGCCATTAGATGGTGGACGAATCATAAT
>DAMDNS010000190.1:0-5625 GCA_032083605.1 Ureibacillus sp. | reverse complement strand
TGATTTCAAATATGAAAGGAGTTTTTAACTAATGGGTGTTTTATCATCTTCTCCAACTAATATGGACCATTGCATCGAACTGTGTATCAAATGTGCAAGAGCTTGTGAAGAATGTACTACTGCTTGCTTACAAGAGCCAGATGTTCAGGCTAGAGTACACTGTATTCAAATGTTAAACGATTGTGCAGATATTTGTTTACAAGCGGTAGCGTTAATGTCTCGTAATAGCTATGTAGCTAAGCAATTTTGTAAACTCTGTGCAGATATTTGTGAATCATGTGCATCACATTGTGAAAAATTTCAAGATTCACATTGCCAAGAATGCGCAAAAATTTGCCGTGAATGTGCGGAAGCATGTAAAAACATGGCATCTTAATGGCTCCTATCCTTAGGACTTTTCCTTTCGATAGACTGTTCATTAGATATTTTAAAGAGTTGGAGGAAACAATATAAATTGGCTAATATTGAAACAAATTATAGGAGATCATGATGAAGAGTAAAAAGATGTTAACAGGAATTTTAATGATAATATTAGTGTTGATGTTATCTGCATGGACAAGCAGTGAAATTCAAAATAGTTCCGATGAAAATATAAATACGAGCGCTATGAAATATAGTTCTGCCGAAATCCCTAAAGGTTTAAAAGAAGCAAAAAATCCAACTTATAAAGTTGATAGTCAAGTAGTTGTTAAAGCTGACCATATGAAGGGTATGTATGGTGCTAAAGGAACTGTAGTGGGTGCTTATGATACGACTGCATATGCTGTTACGTACACTCCGACTACTGGGGGACCTATAGTAAAAAATCATAAATGGGTAATCCAAGAAGAAATTAAAAATGCAGGTACTAGAACCCTTGAACCTGGAACAGAAGTTACTTTAGAAGCAAATCACAAGGAAGGTATGAAGGGTGCAAAAGGAACGATTGATTCAGCTGAACACACAACAGTTTATATGATTGATTACTTCCCTACTACTGGAGGACCCATGGTAAAAAATCATAAGTGGGTTGTTGAAAGCGAACTTTCAGCAAACTAAAGCCTTTTCAATTCACAATGGCAACGTTTCTAATTGGACATTTATACTTCTAAATAAAAACAGCCTCGATTCCATAAGACATCGAGGCGAATTTTTTTAATTAATCGATTCTCAACAATTGTGCATTAATAGCAGCAATAATTGTACTTAGCGACATTAAGACAGCCCCTATTGCTGGAGTAATCACAATTCCTACACTAATTAAAACTCCAGCTGCTAGCGGAATGGCTAGTATATTGTATCCAGCAGCCCACCATAGGTTTTGAACCATCTTTCTATGGCTTGCTTTCGATAATTTAAGCGTATTTAAAATGTCTACTGGTTTGCTATTTACTAATACGACATCAGCAGTTTCGATTGCAACATCGGTTCCAGCACCTATGGCAATACCTAAATCAGCTTCAGCTAACGCAGGTGCATCGTTGACTCCATCTCCAACCATAGCTACTTTCTTGCCACCATCTTTTAATACCTTTACATTGGATGATTTTTCATGTGGTAGTACTTCTGCGATTACTTTAGACATACCCAATTTTCCACCAACATAATTGGCAACTCGAGTATTATCACCCGTCATCATAATACTTTCAATTCCTAAACGATTTAACTCTTTAATAATTTGATAAGAAGATTCTCGGATAATATCTGCTAAAGCAATCATACCTTGAAGTTCATTGTCTTTTAATACGAAAATAACCGTTTTCCCCTGTTTGGCTAGGTTTTCATATGTTTGAGTATCAAACGATATGTTATTTTCCCTTAGTACTCCTGGACTTACAATCGAAATCTCAGATCCATTTACTTTAGCAACTAATCCTTTACCAGTGAGATTCTTATAATCTCTTACCTCATAAAGTTCTATATTACGCTTTTTACCTTCTTTAACAATTCCATGTGCAATTGGATGTTCGGATTGTGTTTCAACTGAGTATGCTAGTTTTAATAATTCCTCTTCACTTACACCTGAAGTAGGATGAATGTCTGTTACACCAAAGTTTCCTTCTGTTAACGTACCTGTTTTATCAAAAACAATTCGATTAATTCTAAATGCACTTTCAAATGCTGTTCGGTTACGTATTAGTAACCCTTTCTTTGCTGCAATTGAAGTTGATCTCGATGTGACAAGAGGTGTTGCAAGACCTAGTGCATGCGGACATGCAATAATTAATACCGTTACCATTCTTTCTAATGCAATATCAAAATTCCCTGTTGTCCACCAATATACGAGTGTAAGTATACCTGCCACTATAGCAACGTAAAATAACCATTTTGCTGCTGTATCTGCAAATCCTTGTGCTTTCGATTTTGTTTTCTCGGCATCACTAACTAGTTGAATAACTTGAGCTAAATAGGTGTCGCTACCAGTTTTTTGAACATTAATTTTTAGTACACCTTCACCATTAATGGAACCACCAATTGCCTCCATACCAATTGTCTTTTCTATTGGTACAGATTCACCTGTTAACATTGATTCATCAACTGTTGAATGTCCTTCGAAGATTATCCCATCAAGAGGTATTTTCTCACCTGGTTTTATCAATATTTGGTCACCCGGTTTTAAATCCTCAACAGAAACCTCTAAGATGTTACCGGAAGTATCAATTTTATGGGCCTCTTTTGGCATTAGTTTTATCAACTCTTCTAATGCTTTTGATGCACCCATGATAGATTTCATTTCAACCCAGTGGCCGAGTAACATAATAACAATTAGTGTTGCTAACTCGAAATAGAAGTCACTACCTTCAATAAAGAATGCTGTTAATGTGCTATATACATAAGCAGTAACGATAGCTAAAGAGATTAATAGCATCATACCCGGCGCTCTATCTTTTATTTCACTCCATGCACCTAGTAAAAACGGTTTTCCACCATAGAAAAAGACTATTGTAGATAATAAGAATAATAAGAATGTATCACCAGGAAAATCAACATGGTAGCCAAACAACATTTGTATCATCATTGATAGATATGAGATAGGGATCGTCAAAACTAAAGATACCCAGAACCGTTTCTTAAAATCACCAATTGAATGACCGTGATGTTTGTCGTGACCCCCGCTATGGTCTCCATGTTCACTATGACTATGATTGTGAGCTTTGTGAACATTGTGGCTACTATGCCCGCTATGGTTATGTTTTTGATGTTGATGTTCTCGTCTATCTTCCAATGTATGATCATGATTACTATGGTCGTGATGTGCTTTGTCTACATGGGGGGTATGAACATGTTCAAAGTGATTGTGATGGTTATGCTCTTCGTTCATTTTGTGTTCAATTACTCTATGATTTTGATTATTAATGTCCTTATGATTAGTATGGTCATGATGCTGTTTTTGGTTATTTACTCGATTCTTACTTTCGTTCTCAATTCCCACTAACCTCACACCTTTGGAATTATTTGTATTTCAATTTAACATTAACACATATTACCCTTATAGGGTATATTTTTTTAGATTCCCCAATATGTGATAGTATCAAATATCCCGATTATTATTAGTATAATGCCGGCTACCTTTTGAATCGTTCTTCCGATTTTCATACTCTTCTTCATAATTAATCCTTTTACATCAAAATACCAAATGAGACCAAGTATAATGAGTATTGGAATAGAAGTTGCAACGCCAAAAATAGTCGGTAAAATAAAACCATATGAAGATGATACAACCGCAGGCATTAACAACATAAAAAACAGTACAAACATTGTTGGACAGAAAGCAATAGCAAAACTGGCACCTAAGAGAAAGGATCCAGTTTTCCCTTCCTTAAATCTTGTCGGTATATGCGAGCTTACTTTGTTCAGAAACTTCAACTTCATGATTCCAAGTAATACTAGTCCCGTTATAATCAATAAAGGTCCAATTATTTTACGGAATATTGGGAAATACATAGTTAAACTTGTTTCAAAAGATTGTCCAAATATCCACGCGAAGAAACCAAGAAAACTATAAACAACAACTTTTCCAGCAATAAATGAAATAATTTCACCCCAATTATTATCCATTCGAATTGTACGGGTTCCATATAAAGTAATGGCACTTAGATTACCTGTTAATTGACAAGGCGCAAAGGCTCCAATTAACCCAGTTAGAATAGCGATAATAATTGCCGAATGTTCATAGGAATTCAAGAAGATTGAAATCGGTTTTGTTATGGTTAAACCTATATCGGACAATATGCTATACATTCATCTCACACCTAATATTTAATTTTGTTGCATATATAACAAGAGAACCTCTACAGGTTCTCTTGCTTTTAGATTAACTGCATCGTTGTTATGCATGTACCATCATTAGCAAAGGTAGAAAATTCAGACTCCACCTTTTTCCCCTCATGCTCAATTGTAATGCTATATGTGTCATTACGTGGCAACCACAAATCAATAAAGCCATTCATTTGAGTTTGTAATGTTTCATCTAACACGACATTCCCGTTCGAATCCTCTATATATACATCGAATTGTTCGTTTACCAATTCTCCTTGGCAACTCGTTAAACTATGAATTTCACAAGGATGCGTTTGGTTAATAAACGGTGCAATCGAAACAAAAAACTCATCTTTTGGTAATTCATAGATCACTTCTTTACCGTCATTTTCTGTTACAATTAGTTTCTCAGAGGAGATTGAAGCTGATTTTGCTTCTAAGTTCCGCACACTGTAATCTTGAACCAATTCCTTTATGTTTTCTGGTTCACTAACTTTTGCACTGCCTTCTTCTTTTGTACTTTCTCCATTACAAGCTACTAAAAATAGTGCAGCAAATAAAGTTACTATTAACATTTTAATTTTCATTCAAAAACACCTCATCTAGTATTTTTTGTACTTATATTTTAACTCCATTTATAGCCAATTCCCCAAACTGTTTTTAAAAATTCCTCTGTAGGAAATTTTGCTTTTCTAAGTTTTTCTCTTAAGTTTCTGATATGTGAGTCAACTGTTCGAATATCTGTATCCGTTTCGTAATCCCACGCAATATCTAATAATTCTTCTCTTGTATAGGTTTTCGAAGGTCTTGAGATTAAAGCTTTAATAATATTAAATTCTTTTAATGTTAGTTGGGATGTAGCATCCTGATAATGTAAAGAATAAGTTTCACAATCTAATATAAAGTCAAAATGAGTAATCGTAGATTTTCCATAATCATCAGAAGTTCGTCTTAATACAGCATTTACTCTAGCCACTAACTCCCTTTCATCAAATGGTTTAATAATATAATCATCTGCGCCTATGCTTAACCCTTTTACTACTTCCGTTTTGTCTGATCTTGCAGTTAACATTATTATTGGTACATTTGAAAATTCCCGAATAGCCTTACAAACTTTCCATCCATTCATTTCAGGCATCATGACATCTAAAAGTACAAGGTCTACCCTTTCTTTCTCGATCATTTCAATTGCATTACTACCGCTAGTTTCCTTTATACACTTCATTCCTAATGGTAGTAGAAATAACTCAATCAAATCTAACATTCTATGTTCGTCATCAACCAATAGAATAGTATTCATTTAATCCAACCTTTATATTGTTACTTTAAAAATGCTACCTTCTCCCAGTATACTTTTTACTTCAATAGTTCCACCATGTGCTTCAA
>DAMDNS010000189.1:0-5649 GCA_032083605.1 Ureibacillus sp. | reverse complement strand
CATGAGGGAGATGAAGCACTTTTGGAGTGGGATTGGAGATGGAAAAGGTCTTCATGAGAGGAATGAAGCACTGTTGGAATGGGATTGATGATGGAAAATGTCTTCATGAGGGTGATGAAGCACTGTTGGAATGGGATTGGTGATGGAAAAGGTCTTCATTAAGTTGATGAAACGTGTTATGAAGTAATATGAAATCGAGGATACGTTTTAAAACCGGCTGAAACGTGTTCAGAAGTGAATATGTGCTTGAATTGCGTTAGATTAAAAACTATATCTGGACAGGTTGGATACAACTAACTCAGAAGTGGTACAAACTGTTCACGATTCGATAATTCCTGCAACAGCTGCCGACTCATTTAACCATCACAGAACAACATAAATGCTCTGAACAAATTCACCCGTTCAGATTCCTCCATCAAACAAAAAAATAGCGATGAAAAAAGTAAATTTTTCATCGCTACTGAGAACGTAGGGGCACACATAAGTGCAGCCTCTTTATTCTGGGTTTTCAGTTGGGTCTGTTGGTTCGGTAGGGTTTTCTACTTCGCCTTGATCGCCGCCACCTGGGCCAAACCAATCATCAAAGTCGTTGTCTTCGCCGTTACCGTTTCCATTGCCATTTCCTTGGCCATTACCATTGTTTCCACCGTTGCCATTCCCATTCCCGTTCCCATTTCCATTGCCATTTCCGTTACCGTTATCTTCCTCTCCATCCTCTGGAACTTCCGGGAAGTCGATTTCAGGTTCTTCAACGGAATCTTCGATAAAGATTGTGACCGATGCAGGTTCACTTCGGACATCTTCTGATACTGCAACGACTGTAAACGTGTAATTACGTCCAGCCTCGATATTAGAAATGGTTGCTTGATTGTTTGATGTTGTTGATACTACGGCTGGTTTTTCGTTATCCACAGCCATCGAAACTTCAAATGTAACATTAATGTCTTCTTCACTTGGAGGGGTGAATTCCCAAGTTAGATCTACTAGGCTGCCTTCCACACTATAATTAGCTTCCAGGTTGGTTGGAGCGCTTAATTCTACTTGCTCATATTCTTCTGAGACTTGAGTTGGTTCTGTGCCTTTAACAAATAATTCAGTTCGACGTAATTCAGAAGGTGTAAAGTCACTTGCTAGCTGCAGAGGACTAGTTCCCACCTCGATTGTTGCTTCTACAACAGAACTTGGTCGCTTAAATTCTTCGGTTTCAACGTCATCTGAAATCTCGGACATGATAGCTCTGAATAAATTCTGTGGCAGACGACGCTCATCCCAAGTAGTAATTGGTTCATAACGCTCTGAATAACCGCCCCAAATTGCGATAGAATAATTTGTTGTATACCCTGCAAACCAAGAGTCGGGTACACTGCTTTCTGGTAAATCATATTCTTCAAATTCATCTTTAGAGTAGTTTGTTGTCCCCGTTTTACCTGCGATATCTAGGCCAGATACAGCCGCTGCAGTACCGGAAGCACCAGGCTTGGAGCTTACAACGTCACGTAAGATATCTGTCACCATATAGGCTGTATAGTCACTCATAGCAGGCACTTGTTTGGATTTGTATGACTTTTTAGTCCCATCTCGATACTCTACTTCTTTAATCGCTGTAGGTTCACTATAGATTCCGTTATTACCAAATGCAGCATAGGCTGCAGACATTTGAATTGGACTCATGGTGATTTTACCGCCACCAATAGCGTCTGATTCATAAACAGCTTCTGGGTTTATGCCAAGATTATTAATAAATTCTTGAGCGTCATCAATTCCTACTTCTTGTAGTGTTTTTACTGCAGGAACGTTACGGGATTGATATAGTGCTTGACGTACTGTCATTGTCCCTAAATATTTATTATCAAAGTTTGTAATGACCTGTTTTGAATTCGAGTAAGTCATTTTTTCATCTGTAATCGTTTGACCAGTTGACCATTTTAAGTTCTCAATTGCCGGACCGTAGTCAAGTAAAGGCTTAATGGTAGAACCTGGTGAACGTCTTGTTAAATCATGTGCAAAGTTATAGCCACGGTCTGCGTAATTTCGGCCGCCACCAATTGCTAAAATCTGACCGGTTTTTGTATCTACTACCGAAACACCTGCTTGAATGCCTTCAGTAGGGAAGTTATCAGAGTTGTTCATAATATTTTCAACCGTTGTTTGAGCATTTGGATCAAGTGTAGTATATACCTTGATTCCTTCAGCAAGCGCTTCTCCGTCACCTTTGTCTTCAAGCTCATCCAAAACAACATCCAGGAATGCATCATACTTACTTCCTGCAACTGATTCACGGTCTTCTTCTGCTAGAAGGCGAGAGGTAACGTCAATTTTCTTAGCTTCAGCAGCTTCTTCTGCAGTAATCTTCTTGTGCTGTACCATTAAATCAAGAACTAAATCTCTACGTTTTTGAGCACGTTCCGGATTTTTATATGGATTGTAGTTATTCGGGCTTTGTGGAATACCGGCTAAAAGTGCCATTTCATCAAGCTCTAATTCACTAGGCTCTTTTCCAAAGAAGTACTCGGCTGCAGTACCAAATCCGTAAATTCGACCAGACATCAGGATTTTGTTGAAATACATTTCAAAGATTTCTTCTTTTTCATAATGTCTTTCCAGTTGAATGGCTAGCCAAGCCTCTTGTGCTTTACGTTTTAGTTTTTTATCGTTACTTAAAAATGAATTTTTCACTACTTGCTGTGTGATTGTACTACCACCCTGAGAACCGAAACCTTGTGTAAAGTTTGCGATTACAGCACTACCAGTACGCCATACATCGATACCGAAATGCTTGAAAAAGCGGGAATCCTCTGTTGCTAGAATAGCATCAACCATTTCTTCAGGGATATCTTCATATTCTACGTATTTTCGACTTTCTGCACCAATTGTTGCAAACACTTCACCGTTCTTATCATAGAATTCGGATGACACAGGGTCCTTTAATAATTCCTCGTCAAGTTCTGGTGCTGAGCTTGCATAAACAGCAAACAGGCCTGCACCACCAACTAAAATTACAACACCAATAATAACAAGTGTTAGTAGTGCTCTTTTTACCCAAGTGCCGACAGGTTTTTTTTGCTTTTTCTTTTGTAATTCACGCTCACGCTTTAAATCCTCGCGAGTCCGACGTTTTTCAGCCAAGATAATCTCCTCACTTTAACAAACAATTATTGTTCGTTTGTAATCATATTTTTTATTGCGGTTATATAGTCAATCCGTGGATTGTAACCGGGTTGGATTTCAATTGTTTTTGTTTCAAAGATTTCTAATGGAATTGACTTCCTGCCACCGTTTTCCATTCCCTCCCAAGCATCCTGCAAAACATTGAATGGAACGATAAAATAGCGGTCCAAAGACGTAAACTTGACGATTGTAAATGCAATTCCCTTTTGATTTGTCACTTCTTTCATGTGGTTTACTTGATGCAGATGGACATTTTTTAATGGAAAGGAGGTTTTGCTTTCTGTTTCCTTTGCTTCAAAATCAATATAATATCCGTTCCAAACACCATTATAATCGGTAGTCGAAGGTGTTCGGAAGTATGCTTCACGAATAACTGCTGCACTTCGCGATGGATACTCTACTTTGACGATTTGCACAGGAACAGGTTTCTTATGAATAATTGCAATTTGTTGATTTAAATAGTAAGTATTGGTCTCGTTAATTTCATCTTCGAGGGTCTTGCCTCGATTACTAAAGGAAAAATCTTTTTTCGTCGAAGTAGATTTCTTCTTTGCAGGCTCACTTGGCTTGTATGGTTTGCCATTAGGATAATGAATCACAAGAAAATCACTCCTTCTTAAAATGATACCCATTTTTATCATAAAAACATATCGAAAAGTTACTTGTTTTAGCAACCTTTGTCTAGTTTTGACAAGTGGAAAGGGATTTGCTTTTTTACAAGGAAATATACACTCTAAAGGAGGAATGATTATGCATCGAATTCAAATGCTTATTTCACAACTAGAGTGTATAGACCAAATTATGACAGCAAAAATTGAGAATGAAAGGACTCAAATTCACAGCCAAATTTTCTCTCAATTAGGAACTACTTATCAAAAAGTAAGCTTAGCAGAAAAGCAGTTTCATGTAAAGAATGCCTGTTCCCCTATTACTAGTGTTAATAACGAGATTTTGGTACACTTAAAAGAAGAAATATAAAATTTTAAGAGGGTACTAAAATGCAGCTAATAGAACTATCTAAACAATTATTAAATGAGTGTGATGCGTCGATTAGTCGCTTTTTTAAACAGCGTGAACTTGACGCAACACCTCAATTTTTCGAAGAAGTTAAACCACATGCGGACTACTACCAATCCGTTTTAATAGAATGGCAGCAAAATGCCTTGAAGTGGATTGAAGAGAACAATCCGAAATATATGCATAAATCTCAAATTCAAAATGTTGTGGATGCCATGAATCAATTTGTCGTGCAATCCTTTTATAAGGAAACGAGTAAAAAACGTTTTATACAATCTGTGCAATCCGTGCACTATACCTTATCTTTCTTCTTAAGATATTTAGAAGAGGAGAGTGACAAGGATGTTCAGTAAAAAACGAACGATTGATGAATTGCTTTCTGAATGGCGTTATGATGAAGAGCTGAAGCAAAACATTTTGCATTGGCAGACATTAGAAGCAAGACCGCCAAAATATGCGTCATTTCCAGAACAGCTGCATCCTTCCATTCAAAAAGCGCTGGAAACAAGAGGGATTGAACAGCTTTATACCCATCAAAGGGATGCGTTCGACTATGCAGTTGATGGCAAATCCTTTACTGCTGTGACACCGACAGCCTCAGGAAAATCACTTTGTTACCACTTGCCGGTATTACAGAAGATTTTAGAGGATAAGTCCAGTAGAGCTATTTATCTATTCCCGACGAAAGCCTTGGCTCAAGATCAGAAAGCAGATCTAAATGAACTGATTGAGGAGATGGGGGAGGAGATTTTAAGCTATACGTATGATGGAGATACAGCTCCTGCCATTCGACAAAAAATTAGAAAAGCCGGCCATATTGTGATGACCAATCCAGATATGCTCCATTCGGGTATATTGCCGCATCATACTAAATGGGTTTCGCTTTTTGAAAACTTAAAATATATCGTAATAGATGAACTTCATACATACAAAGGTGTCTTTGGAAGTCATGTTGCGCATGTTATTCGCCGACTAAAAAGGATTTGTGCTTTCTATGGAAGTGATCCAATTTTTATTTGTACTTCTGCGACTATCAAAAATCCGAAAGAATTAGCTGAAAAGTTAACGAACACCAAGCATGAGCTCATTGCGAATTCTGGTGCGCCAGTTGGCAAAAAGACTTTTCTATTTTATAATCCGCCCATTGTTCACCCAACCTTCGGGGTAAGACGGAGCAGTGTTTTAGAGGTTCGAGATTTGGCTACACGATTGTTTGAGGCAGGTATTCAAACGATTGTCTTTGCAAAGTCTCGAGTTCGGGTTGAAATGCTGGTGACCTATTTAAAAAGTCTCACAAAAAATAAGATTCAGGACGAATCCATCCGGGGCTATCGAGGCGGCTATCTGCCAACAGAACGCAGAAAAATAGAAAAAGGTCTACGAGATGGCACCATACAAACGGTTGTAAGTACTAACGCTTTGGAATTAGGTGTAGATATTGGGCAACTACAGGCTTGTATTATG
>DAMDNS010000188.1:0-5653 GCA_032083605.1 Ureibacillus sp. | reverse complement strand
ATAACCAATACAATGGTCAATCCAGTCCACATGCTGCTCGATGGCTGCCGGCATATTCGTTAATACGGAAGGACTTTGAGGGCCAGTAATCATGAAGAAATTCGGGAAGTTTTCCATCGTCAAGCCAAGATACGTCTTTACCTCGCGCCCTTCTCCCCATTTCTCATGAATCGTTTGGCCGTCCCTTCCTTGAATATCCATTTTCAAAAGAGAGCCTGTCATTGCTTCATAGCCCGTAGCGTAAATAATCACATCACACTCAATTGTTCCTTCGCTAAGCTTCACGCCATTGGCTACAATGCCTTCGATTGGATTCTCTTTTATTGAAATTATATTCACATGGTCCTCATTAAATATCTCGTAGAAGTTCGTTCCGATAATTAATCGTTTTGTCGTAATATAATAATCTGGATGCAGTAGCTGCGCCTTATCTGGATCCTCAATAATTTCATCGATTTTATCGCGAACATATTGAGATACCACAAAGTTTGTTTCTTTACTCACACCTGTATCCGTATAAACAGAACCTAATGCAAGTCCGCCAGATTCCCAGACATAATCCAGGGTTTCCTTTTGTTGCTCTGCACTAAATTCAGTTGCCGATTTTCCTGTTGTGAACATGCGAATGCCGCCAGTTGTCGTTGTAAATGAATCTCGGATGACTTCATAGTTTTCAATCGCCTTGTCCTGTTCCTCTTTCGTTAACTTCTTGTTTCGGGCTTCAGCCACATAGTGAGGCGTGCGCATTAATAGGGTAAGCTCTTTTGCTTCCTTTGCAATTTCCGGCATGGCTTGTACACCACTTGAGCCGTTGCCGATGATAACAACCTTTTTACCGGTAAAATCTACTTTTTCATGTGGCCAACGCCCTGTATGATATTGCTCGCCTTTGAAATTTTCAGTGCCTTCAAAAGGAGGAATATTGGTTGTGGATAAACACCCAACACCACTGATGAAATACTTTGCAGCGAAGCTCTCATTTGTATCCGTTGTAATCTCCCATTGCTTTCTATCATTATTAAAGCTTGCTTCTTTCACGCGAGTTTTAAATTGAATATCGCGTCTCAAATCAAGCTCATCTGCAACAAAATTCAAATACTCCAGAATTTCTGGCTGTGAAGCATAGCGATCCTTCCAGCGCCATTTTTTATAAAGGTCCTCCGAGAATGTAAAATTGTAAAAAATAGAATCAGAGTCACACTTTGCCCCAGGATAGCGACTCCAATACCATACCCCGCCAACACCATCAGCAGCTTCAATTACTTTTACCGATAAACCGCGCTCCCGTAGCCTATGCAACATATAAAGCCCTGCAAAGCCTGCCCCAATAACGACTGCATCATATTTCTTTTCTCCCATAGTATTCCCCCTTATATGTTAGAAAAATTTGTAGATACCATTATTCAAAAACGGTTGCTGCTTGATGTTGGTGGTAAAACGCTTACATTTCCATGCACCCTTTCACTCGTTGAGATTGCTACTTTCGTATACAACTCCATCATACTCATGATTTTAAATGCAAAACATTCCTTCTTTTAGCTAATTTATCTACCATAATTGGGTGAACTTTTTTTGGTGGATTACTACTTTTTAGTAGATTAGAATCATATAAATCATAAAGGAGTGATACTATGCAAATTTCTGCTTGGGCATTAGAAGAGAAACTATCGAATTGTGTTCATTTGCACACTCAGGAAGAAAAAATATGTCATATTCTCCATGTACTAGATGAACTATCCTTTTGTGAGACCATTTCGTTTTTTCGTTACAGTCCCATTGGTTATGTGGGCGAGGGTGTCGCAGTCATGCAAAATGGACAGCTCCAATCCTATGCTTATGTAAGAGATGATCTCCGCAATTTGCCGATTGTCAAAAATGCAGTAGAAAAACGCAGTGCGACTTTTTATGAAGGTAAGGAAATTATTACCCTCATCTCAAGCCGCTATCATCGCAGTGTGCCCTTAAAAGCCCTGCTCGTCATTCCAATTGTTGTAAATAATATGACCATTGCCTATATATGCTGTGAGTTTATAAAAACTCTAGTTTGTTTTACCGAAAAGGAATTAGAGCAATTTTCCCTTTTTGGTCGCCTAACTGGTGAACTCTTCATTCAACCACATGCGGTCGTTCATCCCAAACTAAGCCCTCGAGAAAACCAAGTTTTGAGAGCGCTTGCAAATGGACTGTCAACAAAGGAGCTTACATCACTGCTCTCTTTAAGCGAAGCTACTATAAAGCAATATGTTAAATCAGTGCTAGTGAAACTTGGTGCCAAGAACCGAGCCCATGCAGTGTCAATCTATCTTGGGCAGATGATATGATGATGATAAAAAGGATATTGCTCAAGGGGGTTAGTCTTGGGCGATATCCTTTTTAATTTTGTAAAATATTTTCGGGTATGGGGATTTACTTGCGAATTTAACTATTTTTCGTGCGACTTTCTACTCTTTACGTGCGCTTTTCGAAGCTTTACGTGCCACACGCACTTCCTCTTTTAAACATGCCCCACTAATCGAACATGTTGGTGAATTTCGGAAATCCAATCACTGAATTGGCTATATTCCTCTATTTTCAGCCCATTATCATAGTCCAAGTTTGCTTTTTCTTGAATAGGATCCTCTGAAATTTTAAGCTGTTTTGCATAGTGAGTGATACAGTCAATCCACTTTCCACGGTGTTCCTGTTCGCTTAGTGGCGTTGCTTTGGAGCCGGGGGCATCTTGAACAACCTTTTTAAGCAATCTTCCATCCGCAGTTTTGATCGTTACATGAACTGGAAGATCCTCAATTTCCTGGCTCGTCTTTGTCGTGCCCTCCATCTCAGCTACCTTCACTAGAGGAATCATTTTTTGAATATCCGCCCGCATCACCTGGTCATTCTCGAAGCTGCTTAGTTTGATATAGCCATCTTTTAATGCGGCCAATGCGGTATATTCTGCGCTAAACTTTCCTTGCAACCCTGTTACAGGACGAGAATGTACCAGTGGCATTAACTGTCCAGGAGGTACCAAAATTGAAACCTCTTCAACCTCCTCGAGGGAAATTTTATTTTCCTCTTTGAGTGTTAAAAAGCCGTGAATCAATCGATGGGTTGCATAGCAGCAAGGGAATTTTTTAACCGATAGACCAGTTTCGATTAAATCAAAGGGATTTCCAAACTCCATCGTGTCAATTTGAGCATTAATCTTCTCGACATTGTCTCCACCGGTAAAGGCATATAAAAAGCCCTTCTTTCCAAAGATTTCATCATTTCCAGTAAATCCGTTTTTCGCAAGAGTCGCTGCTTTGATTCCCTGTGCAGCTGCGTTTCCTACATGGAATGATTTTGTCATTGTTCCAAAGTTTTTCTGAAGGCCGCCAGATAAGGAGGCGGCAATCGCAATCGCATTGGCACTTTGTTCTTCATTCAGCTTGTATAAATAGCTACATGATGCAGCTGCTCCGATAGTACCTAACGTAGCAGTGGAATGCCAACCGAGCTGATAATGCTTTAAATCGACTAAAAGACCCAATCGAAGCATGACCTCTGTTCCGATTGCATAAGCAGTAATGACCTCTTTCCCTGAACAGCCGAGCTTTTCGGCAAGAGGCGTAATTGCAGCAAGGATTGGCGCACTTGGATGGATGATGACACTTGGCGCAGCATCATCAAAATCCAGAACGTGAGAAGCTGTCCCATTAATGAGTGCTGCGTTCTCCATATTCGTCTGTAAAGGCACCCCCCATAGGGAGGAGCCTTCCTGGACATTACTTTCAGATGAATATACTTTTTTGACAACTTCTACAGCGGCCTCAGTCCAACCTGCCAGACTTACGCCAAGTGTATCAATGATCGCCAGTTTTGCTAGAGTGATCAATTCCTCTGGTAAATCATTATATTTCGTTTCAATAATAAACTCTGTCATTTTTTTCATGAGTAGATCCGGCATTTAAAATTCCACCTTTATCGGGTTCTAGATATTTCTAAAAGCCATTAGAATGAACGTGGCATTTCTAAAACGTGCTGACCAACATAGCTTAAAACCAGGTTATTTGAAATTGGTGCATTACGGGCTAAACGGGATTCTTTCCATTTTCTTTCAATGTGATATTCTTTCGCTACTGCATAGCCACCGAATGTTGTCATTGCAGCTTCCCCAGCTTCCCATGCCGCTTCTGTGCTAAGATACTTCGCCATATTTGCTTCGGCTCCACAAGGAAGTCCTTGGTCAAATTTGGCTGCCGCCTTATGCATCATCGTTTCAGCGGCCATTAAGTTCGTGTAGGCCTTTGCGATCGGGAATTGCACACCTTGGTTTTGCCCGATTGGACGGTCAAAGACGATTCGTTCTTTTGAATAGCGAACTGCTTGCTCGACAAACCATTTTCCGTCTCCTACTGCCTGTGCCGATGCTAAAATACGTTCAGCATTCAATCCATCCAGAAGACAATACAAACCGTTTCCTTCTTCCCCGACCAAAGCATCTGCCGGCACTTCAAGGTCATTGATGAATAGCATATTCGTTTCATGGTGAACCATTGTGTCAATTGGATTGGCAACAATCGCATCCCCAATATCACGCGTATCGATTAAAAATAAGCTGATTCCCTTTGTTTTCTTATCAACCTTTTCAATTGGTGTCGTTCTAGCAAGCAATAGAATCATATCTGAATGCTGGTAGCGGGAAGTAAAGATTTTTTGGCCATTAATGATATATTTGTCGCCCTTCTTCTCGGCAAACGTTTTGATTTTCGTTGTATCTGAACCAGCATCCGGCTCTGTTACACCCATCGACTGAAGTCTTAATGTTCCGGCTGCAATTTGTGGCAGGTATTTTTTCTTTTGCTCTTCGCTGCCATGTCTTAAGACAGCACCCATCGTATACATTTGGGCATGACATGCAGTACCTGCTCCACCTGAACGATTGACTTCTTCCAAAATAATGGCAGCTTCGGATAATCCTAGTCCTGCACCGCCGTACTCTTCAGGAATTAAAGCCGATAGCCATCCTGCCTCGATCATCGCATCTACGAATTCTTCAGGATACACATTATTTTCATCGCATTTTCTCCAATATTCCACATCGTATCGTGCGCAAATTTCCCTAACCCCGTGTCTAATATCCTCTTGTAATTCACTGTACTCAAAATTCATACTCATACACCCCATTTATATTTTTTAGTTGCCAACAATCTATTAATCGATGCGTTCAAAAAACTTTATCCTATTCTTTTGAATGCATTTTTAATCTAGAAATCTTTTAAACTATGAGCAATTACATCAATAGCTACTTTTGTATCAAAGCTTTGCTCACTGATATCGCTACTTAACATTTCCGCCTACTAATTCATCATCTAAAATCGAATCCTCGTTCCCGGAATCCAGAATCGTTTTACCAGATTCATAGTATTTAAGATTTAAGGATCTCTCCACAATCTCTGCGATGTCGAGTGCAGAAACCTCTTCTTCTTTTTCGGCTACCTTGATGCCATCTGTCATCATCGTTAAGCAATATGGACAATTGCTTCCGATTGTTGTTGGGTTTAAACTCAACGCTTGTTCTGTTCGTTCCACGTTCACTCGTTTGCCCTGTTTGTCTTCCACCCACATCATTCCTCCACCAGCTCCACAACACATTGCATTTTGCTGATTTCGTTCCATTTCAAGCACCTGA